>DATNBU010000018.1 GCA_035571835.1 Candidatus Limnocylindrales bacterium
GATCAACCGAGCCTACGCGGCCTTTCAGAAACTCTCTGCCTTATCGTTCAAAGTTGATGACGTTCTTAATGCCCGTTGCTTGGCCCAGCAGAAGATCGTGGTGCGCTTCCATCGGGTAGCGACCGGTGATGAGCGATCGGACGGCATCTGGCCAGCGTTGCACGAAGATCCCCAAGTCTCGGATCGCATCCTCGAACGTCCCGCGGCTGGCGTTCACGGTTCCGAAGACCACCTGATTCTTCAGCACGAGGTTTCGCATCAGGATGTCCGTGTCCACCGGAATCGGCCCCTTGCGCCCCGGGACCCCCGTAAACACGAAGATTCCATTGGTGCCGAGCACGCTCATCGCGTCGAACGCGACGCCGGACGCACCGGCCGCTTCATAGACGACGTCGATGCTGCCGACTGCGCGCGGAAGGTCTTTGACCGCCGTATCGGACGCGGAGATGTAGTGGCCGCCGAAGCATTCGACGAGCCTCGCTTTGGCCGAGCCGTGGTGCTCGCGCGAGTAGACGAACGTATCGAAGCCGGCGGTCGCGAGAGCCATCGCACCGAGGAGTCCCACCGGTCCGGCGCCGAGCACGACCGCGCGGTGGCAGCTTCCGTTGTTCCTGCCGGACCTGTCGGACCTGTCGGAAAGGACCGGGCACGCCCACGGAAGACGCTGCTGGACCTGCCAGATCTGCTCGAGCGCTTTCTCGGCGATGGTCAGCGGCTCGACCAGCACGCCGACGTCGCGAAGCTTTTTCGGCACCACGTTCATGTAGCGCTCGTGGTCGACGATGATCTCGGTCATGTAGCCGTGCGCCTGCTTGATGCCGCGCTCGACGAAGTCGCCCGTGTAGCAGAAGTCCTGGCGCGAGCTCCCGCACGCGGTGCATTCGTCGTGCGGACAAGGCCGGCGCACGGTCGGTACGACCAGATCGCCGACCTTCACGCGCGTCACGTCGGGCGCGATCTCGAGGATTTCGCCGAGCGACTCGTGGCCGATCACGAGATGCTCCGAGCCCGTTGGCGGCTGCCCGTAGTCGAAGCAGCAGATCTCGCGGTCGGTGCCGCAGACTCCGACGTCGAGAATCCGCACGCGGACGTGCCCCGGCTCGAGGCGCAGCGCCGGTTCGGCAACGTTCTGGAGGGAAATGGATCGGGTTGCGGGCGAGACGGTAATGGCTTTCATGGGACGATCCGATGCCGGACGTACGGCCGGGTTTCATCGGCCGTCGTCAAACCGGCCAGGCGCTGTCGCGCGCGTGCTTCGTCGGCGTCCGCGCCGGTGCGTCCGCAGTATCGGCAGCGGTTCATGAAGAAGATGCGTAACCTCCACGCCGCCGCGTCATCACAGCGCGTGTCCTCTGCGACCTCCCTCCACCAAAGGCCGGCGCCGCGACTGTCTGGTCGCGGCGCCGGCTCCCTCCAGGGCCTCAAGGTGCTGAGCTTCGGCTGGGAGCTGGCTCCGATTCTTTCCGGCGGGCTCGGTGTGGCGTGCGCAGGCCTCGGCCGTGCACTGGTCGAAGAAGGCGTCGAGCTGACGTTCGTTCTTCCGAAACTTCCGCGTCCGATTTCTCCGAAAGGAATCCGCGTAAGGAATGCGCGCGACGTGCCGGTCGACGTTGCTCCGGAACGGCGGATCGCGCCCGAGAGCACGTCCGCCGGCGCAGCGGCTCCCGACTGCGCGATCCGGTTCGAGACGGTGCTTGCGCCGTACCAGACGCACGCGTCGTACCGCAACGCGCTCGGCGGCTCGCGGCTTGCGGGCGGCGGCAGCGCCGGCAGCGCCGGCAGCGCCGACGCCGCGCGCGGCAACGAAGCCGCGGACGCGTCACTTTACGGCGGCGATCTTCTCGCCGAAGTCGATCGCATGGCCGAAGCCGCCCGCAGCATCGCGGCCGATACGGCTCACGATCTCATCCACTGCCACGACTGGATGACGTTCGCAGCCGGCGTTGCGGCGCGCGAAGTCTCCGGAAAGCCGCTCGTCGTGCACGTGCATTCGACCGAAAGCGACCGCAGCGGCGGCTCCGGCGGCAATGCGGCAATTCGCGCGTACGAGCAGGCGGGCCTCGTCGCGGCCGATCGCATCGTCGCGGTCAGTGATTTCACGCGCCGAAAAATCCTCGAGCAGTATCCCGGCGTCGACAGCGCGAAGCTTCGCGTCGTGCACAACGGCATCGAGCAGGCGGGCCAGGCTGATGTCGAATGCCCGCCGCTCGGTGAGCGCCATCCGGTCGTGCTGTTTCTCGGACGGCTTACTGCGCAGAAGGGCCCGGAGTGGTTCCTGCGCGCCGCCGAGCTGGTCCACCGGCTGCGGCCCGATACGCAGTTCGTCGTCGCCGGAGGCGGCGAGATGCTTCCGTGGATGATCGAGCGCGCGGCCGACCTCGGCCTGGCCGCGAGCTTCTTCTTTACCGGCTTTCTCAGCGGCGACGACATCGTGCGCGCGTACGAGATGGCCGACGTGTTCGTGATGCCGAGCGTCAGCGAGCCGTTCGGCCTGGTTCCCGTCGAAGCGATGCTGCGCGGAACCCCGGCGATCGTCAGCCGCCAGTCCGGCGTCAGCGAAGTGATCCGTCACTGCCTGAAGGTCGACTTCTGGGACACGGCCGATCTGGCCGACAAGATCATTGGCGTCATCGACCACCGGCCGCTGGCCGAATCTCTTTCCAGCGGCGGGCGGCGCGAGGCTTCGCGCATGGACTGGCAAGGGCCCGCCCGCCGCCTTCTCGCAATTTTTTCCGAAGTGCTCGCCGAGCCGCGCGTGCTTCCCACTGGAGCAATCCGATGAACAAGCTCTGCGCATATTTCCAGATTCACCAGCCGCACCGCCTGCGCCGCATGCGCGTGTTCGATATCGGCGCGCGGCTGTCGTGCGATGGCCGAGCGGAGCGGGTTGCGGACATGCCCGGCGATGCGGTGTCGACAGACCACTGGTTCGACGACGATCTCGACCATCGCGTGCTCGCGCGCGTCGTCGAACGATGCTACCGCCCCGCGACGCGAACGCTGCTGTTGCACGCGCGCCGCTACGGCCCGCAGTTCCGCGTGGCGTTCGGCGTGACGTCGACGGTGCTTGCGCAGCTCGAGCGCCACGCGCCCGACGTGCTCGACAACCTCGGCGAGCTCGTCGCATCGGGCTCCGCGGAAGTTCTCGGCGAAACGTCGCATCACTCGCTCGCATGGCTCGTCGACGTGGACGAGTTCGCGGCGCAGGTCGAAGAGCACCGCGATGCCGTCCGTCGCCGCTTCGGCGTCACGCCGGCGGTGTTCCGCAACACCGAGATGCTGTTCGACGACGGGCTCGCGGCTTGGCTCGCCGGCCGCGGCTATCGCGCGGTGCTCGCCGAAGGCGCCGATCGCCTGCTCGGCGGCCGCTCCGCCACCAGCATCTACAAGGCGGCCCCGGCGGCGCGGCTTCGCGTGCTGCTTCGCCATTACCGGCTGAGCGACGACGTCGGTTTCCGCATCGATCACGCCGACGGCGGCCGTCCGCTTGCCGCTGCGACGTGGGTGCAGTGGGTCGCCGCCGCCGGCGGCCAGAGCGTCAACGTGTTTCTCGATTTCGAAACGTTCGGCGAGCACCAGGGCACGGCTTCGATGAAGCTGCTCGAGGAGCTGCCCGATGCGCTCGCCGCTGCCGGCGTCGCGATGCATCTGCCGAGCGAGGCCGCGGCGCTTGCGGCCGACGACAGCATCTCGGCGCGCGGGATTGTTTCGTGGGCGGACGAATCACGCGACGAGAGCGCGTGGCTCGGCAACTCGATGCAGCGTTCGGCGACGGCGCGGCTGTACGCGCTGCTGCCGGCCGTGCGCGAGACCGGCGACCGGCGTGTGCTCGAAGCATGGCGGCGCCTCGCGACCAGCGATCACGCCTACTACATGTCGACCAAGGGCTTCGGCGACGGCGAAGTGCACGCGCACTTCCGCCCGTACGAAAGCCCCTACGAAGCCCACCTCAACTTCATGAACGTCCTCGCCGACCTGAAGCTGCGCCTGACCGGAAAAAGGGGACAGGTACATTTAAAAAAGCTCAACGAATTCGTGCCGCAGAAATTCGCGGCGAGCAGCCCGCCGTGAATTTGCTGCGAAAAAATAATTGTACCTGTCCCCTTTTTCAGTCGCGCAGGGCGTCGCGGATGAGGCGGATCGTGGCCTGGTAGTCTTCGAGATAGCGGGCGCAGTCGGCGCATGCGTCGAGGTGCAGGCGGCACCGGCTTTCATCGGCGGCGCCGAGCTCGCCGGCGAGATAATCCGCGAGCACGCCAATCAGCCACTGGCAGGTGATGTCTTGTTCCACGCGCACGTCCCTGTGGGCATTCACGGAGGAAAGGCAATCGGCCGGAGAAGCTAGCATCGGACCCTCGTGACCGCAGCAGGCTCCGGGCTTGTCGAGTGGAAGTCCCGCACGGAGCTCCGATGCCACGCCAGTTCGCCGGTTACACCGCGCGTAACTCTTTGCCGCACGCGGCGTCCAACCGCCCATGGCGCAATCGCTCTCCCGTTTCCTCCGTCGGCTCCTGCCCGCATCCGACGGCCTCTCGCCCCGCGTCCGCGAAGCGATCGCCCGCACCGAAGACGCCAACGAAATCCTGCTCGGATGGGTCCAGCTGGCCGTCGTCACGCTGCTCGGCGCGCTCTACCTCGCGGCGCCGAAAGGCTTCGAAGCCAAGGACGTCGCGTTCGAGCCGGTGCCGTGGCTGCTCGCGTCGTACGCGCCGCTCGTCGTTGCGCGCCTCGTGCTCGCGCATCGCCGCCGGCTCGGCCCGGTGATCCTGACAGCATCGGTCATCATCGACATCAGCGTGCTGTTCCTGTTGATCTGGAGCTTTCACATCCAGTACTGCCAGCCCCCCGCGTTCTACCTGAAGGCGCCGACCTTCGCGTACGCATTCCTGTTCATCGCGCTGCGCAGCCTGCGCTACGACTTCCGCTACCTCGTGCTGACCGGCGTGACCGCCGCGATCGGCTGGATGGCACTGGTCGGCTACGCGCTCGGCCCCGGCGACGCCGAGATCACGCGAAGCTTCGTCGACTATGCGATGGGCTATCACGTGCTGATCGGCGCCGAGCTCGACAAGGTCGTCTCGATGGCGATGGTCACCGGCGTGCTCGCGGTCGGCACCGTGCGCTCGCGGCGACTGCTCGCCGTGGCCGCGAGCGAAGGCCAGGCACGCCGCGAGCTGACGCGCTTCTTCAGCCCCGCCGTCGCGACTCGCATCGTCACGTCGGCCGACGCGATCCGGCCGGGCGAAGGCGAGATCCGCGAAGCCACGGCGCTGATGATCGACCTGCGCGGCTTCACGCGCCTTGCATCCACGCTGCCGCCGGATCGCGTGATGTCGCTGCTCGGGGACTTCCAGCGCCGCATGGTCGCCGTGCTGTTCCGCCACAACGGCTGCGTCGACAAGTTCCTCGGCGACGGCATCCTCGCGCACTTCGGCGCCGCCACGGAAAACGCGGCGCACGCGGCCGATGCGCTGCGTGCGGTCGACGACATCGTCGTTGCCGCCGACGAGTGGAGCCTTGCTGCGGCGGCCGACGGCGTCCCAGACCTCGACATCGGCGCCGCGTGCGCGAGCGGCGAGATTCTCTTCGGCGCGGTCGGCGACTCGGACCGGCTCGAATACACGGTGATCGGAAATCCGGTGAACCTTGCCGCCAAGCTCGAAAAACATACCAAGGCCGAACGCGTGCGAGCGCTGGCCAGCAGCGTGACGTGGGAGCTGGCCGTACGGTCCGGCTACGTGCCACCCGCGGATCGACAGATGCTCCGCGCGCGCGAGGTCGCCGGCGTCTCCGAGCCGGTCGACCTCGTCGTGCTCGCCGAACGCCGGTCGCTGGCCGCTGCCGCGGCCTGATCTGCGGGGAATGCCATGACGGAAACATCGCGCAAGCGCATCGTGATCCTCGGCGGCGGATTCGCCGGCGTCTACACGGCCCGCCGCCTCGAAAAGAAACTGAAGCGCCTCGGCGCCCGCGCCGGCGAGTACGAGGTCGTGCTCGTCAACCGCGACAATTACTTCGTATTCCAGCCGATGCTGCCGGAAGTAATCTCGGGAAGCATCGGGATTCTCGACACGGTCAGCCCGCTGCGGCGGCTGCTGCCGCGAACGACGATCGTCGTGCGCGAAGTCGAGGACATCGACCTCGCGACAAGGACGATCCGCACGAGCCCCGGCGTGCATCCGCATCCGAGCGAGATCCGGTTCGATCACCTCGTGCTCGCGCTCGGCACGGTCACCGATTTCCGCGGCCTGCGCGGCCTGCCCGAGCACGCCATGCCGTTCAAGAACCTCGCTGACGCCCTTGCGCTGCGCAATCACGTGATCGGCGCGCTCGAAGAAGCCGCCGTCGAGCATGAGGAAGAGCTGCGCCGCCAACTCCTCACGTTCGTGGTCGCCGGCGGAGGATTTTCCGGCGTCGAGGTTGCGGCCGAGCTCAACGACTTCGTGCGCGAGGTGGCGCGCAGCTACTCGTCGATCGATCCGGGCGACATCCGCGTGGTGCTGCTGCATTCGCAGGACCGCATCCTGCCCGAGGTGTCGCCGAAGCTCGCGCTGTTCGCGCAGAAAATCCTTGCTGCCCGCGGCGTCGAGATCCGCCTGAACACGCGGCTCGAGGCAGCCAGCGCCGAAGCTGCGCTGCTTGCCGGCGGTGAGCGCATAGCAACGCGTACGCTCGTCTCGTCGGTACCGAGCTCGCCGCATCCGCTGATCCAGGCGCTGTCGCTTGCGAAAGCGCCGAACGGGCGCGTGATCGTCACGCCGCGCCTTGCGGTCGACGGAGCCGACAGGATCTGGGCGCTCGGTGACTGCGCGCTCGTGCCGAACCCGGACGGCGCCACGTTCGCACCGCCGACCGCGCAGCACGCGATCCGTCAGGCGACCGTCGTGGCCGACAACATCGCGGCATCGATCGCCGGCACAAAGCAGCGCAGCTTTTCGTTCGCCGGACTCGGCAAGATGGGATCGCTCGGGCACCGCACGGCCGTTGCCGACGTGTTCGGCTTTCAGGTCTCCGGATTTCTCGCGTGGTGGCTATGGCGGACGATTTATCTCGCCAAGCTTCCGGGCTGGGCTCGCCGCATCAAGGTCGCCACGTCATGGACGCTCGACCTTTTCCTCCAACCCGACCTCGTGCAGCTGCGCGCCGGAGCGACAAGCGGTCTTCGCCACGAACATTACGAACCCGGTCAGGCGGTCTTTCACCAGGGAGACGTCGGCGACAGCATCTTCGTGATCGTCGACGGAGCGGCCGAAGTGTTGCGCGAAGAGTCGGCGACCAGCACGCGCGTCGCGTGCCTCGGGGCAGGCGAGGTCTTCGGCGAGATGGCCCTTCTCGGGCGAAGCGTGCGCAACGCGACCGTGCGATGCCTCGAACCGATGACAATCCTGCGCCTGCCGAAACGCGACTTCCGCCTGCTCGACGCATCACTGCCGGCGCTCAGGCGAAGCTTCGAGGACGTGGCTGCGGCGAGGGGCTGAGGTCTTGCTCGGCAGAGCTGCGGCACATCCTGTTGCTTAGGCGGCTTCGGTCCCGAGCCTAAGGTCGTCGGTATGTTCGGCGACCCGAACGCGCGCGCGCCTTCGGTACCAGGACCAGCTACATCGACAAGATCCGAGCTCCGACGACGTCTTCACGGAGCGGCCGCCATCGCCCGACATTCCGCGGGGAATGTTCGCGCATCGGCGAGATTGCCGCGCCTCGCATCCATGAAGGCGCGGCCGAAGTCGAGGTCCGTCTTCACGGAGCGGCCGCCATCGCCCCGCGGTCGCCGACCCGACATTCCGCGGGGAATGTTCGCGCATCGGCGAGATTGCCGCGCCTCGCATCCATGAAGGCGCGGCCGAAGTCGAGGTCGGCCTGATACTGGTTGTGCGACGCGCAGCGCAGCTCGATGTTCTCCGGCGTGGTAGGTCCGCCCATCGCGAAGGGAGCTCTGTGGTGGAACTCGATGTTGCCGGTCTCGCGGCAGCGACGTCCTCGGCCGTCTACGTAGCGGCAGCGTCCCGAGTCGCGCCGCCATACTTCGCGCCGCACGGCCGCGGGGATGGTCCGGGATCGCTGGCCTCGCTGCGAAGCCGCCGTATCGGCCGCGGGCGTTGTGCCGGGCCGATCGGTGCATTTTTCTTTCGTCGGCATCGTCGACCCCGGTCGATCGGTGCAGCCTGCCTTGCGCGTGAGCGTCTGGACGAGCAGCACGTCGATCGCACGACTGATGATCGCGGCCGCGTCGCGGCCGGTCGACGAGCGGCCGAGCAGGTCCTGTAGCGACCGAAGCTTGTCGTGCGTGGCTTCGTCTACGGTGATCTCGATCTTGTAACGACGCGGGCTGAGCGGAACGATCGGCTTCGGCACTGTTGCCGGCTGGGCTGACGGTGGAGCGATTGCAGCGCCGACGACCTCGGAGTCCGGCCGATTACTCGAGCAACCGACGAACTTGCGGTCTGCCCAAGTTCGCGGATCGCTCGCACCGCAGCCGACGGACTCGCGATCTGTCGAAGCCCACCGATCGCTCGCACCGTCGGCCCGTTCGCGATCCATCGAACTTCCGTCGTCCAACGCTGGCGCCGCCACCGCCGGCCCATTGCTCGCCGCGTCCGCACCGCGACGCCGCGGCATCGCCCGAACACGCGACGCCACATCCGCTCGCGGCGCGAGCTCGGCAACCAGCCGCTCGACCTCGCGTGAGCTCTTGTGCCTGGCGCGCTCGAGCACTCGCACGTGGTTCTCGGTCGTCAGATGCCTCGCCAGCAGATGGATCGCGCTCAGATGCAGCTCGCCGCGTGCGACGAGGTCCAGCACGACCGGAAAGCGACGCGCCGTGCGCGCAGCCCAAAGCCGCTTGGCCGTTACCTGCTCTGACATGTGGAAGCGCTCCATGCAGAAGCTGAACATGGAGGAGCAGGCATGCCTGGCCCAGAGCTTGCGCTCGTCGATCTCGGTGATCGCGACGAGTAGCGCCGCAGTCGTACGACGGTCGCGTGCGACGAGACACTCGAAGTGATCGAGCAGTTCCTTTTCGGAGAGCTTTGCAATGCTGTCGAAGGATGTCGTCATGACGACCCTTGTAACACGGGTTTTTCTGGCGTCGTTCTCGGTAAGGACGCGACTGCCATCAAGCATGGATCTGTGGCAGCGAGCCGCAAGATCCGAGCGGCGCAACGCGCGAAGTCGGCGAAAAAAAACGTGCGCTCTGTTTTGCTTCGCTAGAGGCGATCTCAAGCGGCGAAATATCGCGTCAAGCGAAATCGACATCGCGACGACGCTTCAATAACAAAAGTAGCATAGCGCGGCCGTGATTCGCGCCCGGCAGGACGCGACCAGATCAGTGCGCGAGGTAGGGCAGGACACTCTCGACCCTGCCGTCCCGCTGACGGCGCCCGATCCGACGAAATCTTTCGGACCCGTCGCCATCGCTCACCTCGGGCACGTGCTCAATACACCGATCACTCTGATCGCTGACGCATCGAACGAAACCTGGATCACATTCCCCGCGGAATGTTCGCAGCGACATAGCGCGCTGACCGTACTGCGCATCGCAACCCCAAGCTCATCGCCGGTAACAGCATCGACACGAGCCGGCGTCCATCCGCATGAATCAGATCGTCCGGCGCTGTGATCTCCGGTCTACGAGACGAAGAGGCTGAAGTTGGCGTCCGTGTCGAGTTGTGACGTCGCACACGCAGGCAACTTCCAGTCTCCGCGCCGCGCCGCTATACGGTCCCCCATGGGCACGATCACTGGGGCAGCGTCTCAAAAGGCAGCACTTGAAAGGACATCAATGTCATCTGCACGATTCGGCAGTTCTCTCGCGCGTCGGGGGCTTCTGTCTCTCGCGCTCCTCGTCCTCGCCGCCGGCTGCGGCGACGGTAACAGGTCGTACGACAGCTCGCCTGCCGACGACACGAACGCGCCGGTCTATACGGTAACGGTCGCGGTCACGTCCGACGCGAACCTCGGTGCGCTCCAGCTCGAGGTCCGGCACCGCGGCGACAGCGGCGGCTTCGTGGCCGACGGCGACCGGGCTCGCTGCCAGGCGGAAGTGACAGCTATCATGGCCGCCAACGTCCTTGGCCACGGGTCGCTCAAGGTCGGGCTCGTCAGCCTGGCCGGCTTCCGCACGCCGGCCACGATCGTCCACTGCTCGTTTCGAACCTACGAGGTGATCAGCACGCAATCGTTCGATGTCGACGTCACCGACGCGTCGGATCCGAACGGCGACGCCGTGCGTCCCGTACCGACGGCCGTCGTGAGCAGCGTCGTCTCCGGCGACGATCACGATCCGGATTACGACGACAGCTGCGATCCGTCATGGCGGGCTTACACGCTGGAGATCAGCGTCAACCAGTCTTCGGCCCCGCGAATCGGTGCGCTTCAGCTCGAGGTCACGCATCTCGGCGACAGCGGTTGTTTCATCGGACGGGGAGACCAGATCGACTGCGTAGCGCTCGTCGACGCGCTGGTCGCTGCAAATTATCCGGGCGAGCGAACTGCGAAGATCGGCATGATCAGTCTCGACGGGATTCCCACGCCGGCCGCTGTCATACGCTGCGGGTTCCGAACCAGTGAGTCACTCAGTCCGGCGTCATTCCTGGTGGAGGTCATGGATGCATCGACGACAGGCGGCGATCCCATCGATCCGCCTCCGAGCGTCGGCATCACGGTTACTGGTCGCTGACACACGAACCCGATGACCGGAGCTCAGCACGCGCCTGCTCCGTCCATCATCTCCTTCTGCACGAGGGTCTTCAGCGCCTGCCGTGCACGATGAAGCCGAACCTTGACGGCAACGGTCTTGATTCCGAGCATCGCGGCGGTCTCTTCCGTGGTCAGATCCTCGATGTCGCGAAGCATCAGGACCACGCGGTAGGATTCGGGAAGCCGGTCCATGCAGCGCCGCATCAGCACGCGCAGCCGTTCGCGTTCGAGCGCATCGGCAGGTGACAGATCGACGTAATCGTGAGCCTCGACGATGCGGCTTCCGTCGGCATGGAAGCGCGGCGTCTGGTCTTCGATCGAAACTTCGGGCTTGCGCTTGCGGCTGCGCAGCTTCATCAGCGACACGTTGATCACGATGCGGTGCAGCCACGTCGAAAGCCGCGATCTTCCCTCGAACGTCGCGACGGAACGGAACGCGTGAAGGAAGGCTTCCTGCACGACGTCGTGCGCGTCTTCCTCGCGCCGTACCATGCGGCGCGCGGTCGAGAGCATACGGCCGCCGTTCGCGCGCACGAGCTCTTCATAGGCGCTTTCGTCACCGGCCTGCATGCGCGCGACGAGCAGGCTGTCGTCGTCGTCGATGCGAACGGGAGGAGCGAGCTCCTCGACCAGTAAAAGTGCGGATGCGTTCATGACGCGACCTCCTGGAGAAGCTCCCGGACGAACGGCGACGCGCCGATCAGCTCGACGTCGTCGCGCTCGGCGGCGACCAGCGCGGCGGCGCCCGGCTTGTCGAGAAATCCGATTCCCGCAAGGTCGATGACGACGCGGCGGTTCGCGGCGAGACAGGCCGCAAGGATCGCCCGCAGCTCGATCAGATCGCCGTGCGTCAGCCGTCCCTCGAGTCGGAGAACCGTGGCCTTCTTATGTCCGTCCAGTCGTGTGATTCTGAGCATGGGCGCTATTGAGCAAGGCCCGTGCCGCAATCGCGCATCGCCGGCCGGCGGCCTGCAATCCGCGCAAGATCGGGTAGTTGCGACGAACGGTTCACTGCGGGCGTGGGACGGTCGAAGGCGGCCCCACGAAACTTCGATGGAGGCGCTACGAACCGTCGTGGCAGGGTCGTGGGTTCGTGGGGCCGTGGGGCCGTGGGGCCGTGGGGTCGTCGGCTCGCTGGTTTCGTGAGCTGCGAGGTCGTGGGATCGCCGGATCGTCGGCCGTGCGGTGTGATCGTGGTCCGTGCGGTGGGATCGGCGGCGTGCGGTAGTCGGCGACCGCGTCGCGGCTGCGGCACTCAGCGCTGGCGGACGATGCCGAGACGTTTGAGGCGGCTTCGCAGCGTATTCGGATGAAGGCCGAGCATCGTCGCCGCGCCGGCCGGGCCCTCGATGACCCAGCCGCACCGCTCGAGGCTTTCCTGGATACGCTTGCGCTCGAGCTCGCCGAGCGTGAGCCCTTCCGGTTCGTCGCGTGACGGCCGAGCGGCGGAAGGCGGAACATGTGCCGCGCCGCCCTCTCGCGGCGGCGACTTGAACGACAGCAGGCTTTCCTCGATCTCGAGCACCGGCCCGTCGGAGACGATCATCCCGCGCTCCACGACGTTCTCGAGCTCGCGGATGTTTCCCGGCCATGGATAGTCGCGGAGCCTTGCGAGCGTGGCCGGATCGACGTGCGTGAACTTGCGCCCGAGACGCGCGCTGTAGCGCGACATGAAGTAGTGCACGAGCAGCGAGATGTCCTCGCGCCGTTCGCGAAGCGGCGGCACGCGCAGCACGAACACGTTGACACGGAAATAGAGATCGGAGCGAAACTTCCCTTCGGCCACTGCGGCTTCGAGGTCGCGGTTGGTGGCGGCGACGAAGCGCACGTCGACGCGCTGCGTGCGCGTCGAGCCGACGGCTTCGAACTCGCGCTCCTGCAGCACGCGCAGGAGCTTGACCTGCACGTCCAGCGGCGTCTCGCCGAGCTCGTCGAGGAACAATGTCCCCTTGTCGGCGAGCGCAAAGCGTCCGATGCGCCGTTCGGAGGCTCCGGTGAATGCTCCCTTCTCGTGGCCGAAAAGCTCGCTCTCGACGAGCCCCGCCGGCAGCGCACCGGCGTTGACCTTGATGAGCGGGCGATCCTTGCGCGCCGACAGATCGTGCACCGCGCGCGCGATCAGCTCCTTGCCCGTACCGGTCTCACCGAGAATGAGCACCGTCGAATCGGTCGGCGCCACGCGCTCGACCTGCTGCAGCACGCGCCGGATCGCGTCCGAAGAGCCGACGATGGTTTCGAAGTCGTGCTCGGCGCGAATCTCCTCGCGCAGATACGCGTTCTGCGCGAGCAGTCGCGCCTTCTCGCGCTCGGCCAGCACGCGTGCGGTGATGTCGACGATCATCGTGCGGGTGTGCTTTCCGTCGGGCTCGGGCTTCGACCAGCGCTGCACGTAGACCGGGCGGCCGTTGTCCTTGCGGCGAAGCTCGATTTCGATCGCGGCGCGCTCGCGGCCCTTCTGCTCGGACGCAAGCGACTCCTGGACGCGGTCCTGGTTGTCCTGCTCGGGCGCGACGAGTGACATGCCGTACGTGCCGGGCACGTCGCCCGGAGCCAGCCCGAGCAGCTCCATGAACGCGCGGTTGGCGCTGAGAAAGCGCGTGTCGGTGTCTTCGTACACGTAGGCGATCGGAGCTTCCTCGAACAGGTCGCGGAACTGTTTCTCCGAGTTGCGGAGCTTCCTTTCGATGCCGATGCGCTCGAGCTCGGCGGCGGCGCGGGACGCGAAGATGCGGAACATCTGGAGCTGGATCGCTTCGAGCGGCATCGTGCGGCGATCGAAGACCGCGAGGTGCCCGATCGTCTTTCCGCCGGCGTCACTGAGCGGAACTCCGAGATAACTTTCGATATGGCGCTCGACGAGCGGCAGGTCGCGCGGAAACAGCCGGTAGACGTTGCTCGCGTGATGGCAGAGATTTCCGCGCACGACGTCCTCGCACGGAGTTCCCGGAAGCTCCCACGACGAGTTCTCGAGGAAGCGGCCGTCGCCGTAGAACGCCAGCGTCCGTACGCGCGACGGCGATTCGGCGAACTCGGCAACGAACGCGAACTGCACGTCGATGGCTGCCGCAAGCGAGCGCACCAGCGACTGCAGGAACTCCTCGCCGGTGCTGCGCGACGTGCCCTCGAGGATGAGGCGGAGAACTTCGGCCTCGCCAAGGCCTGCGAACGAACCGGCCGTGCCGGCCTTCGTAACCGCTGCGCTGTTGTCACCCGTTGCGCTGTTGTCGCCAGGCGCGCTCTTTTCGGCAGGGCCTCGGTCTTTCATCAGCGGTTCTCCCCGGACGCATCCTCTGAAACCTCACTTCCGCGGCGGCGTCAAAGGCGCGGAGGGTTTTTCGATGAAACGAGGATTTCTCACACACCGGAATCGGTGGGTCGCGCCGGTTGTCGCGCCCGTCACCGTGGTCCTGCTGGCCGCTCTTTCGCCAGCCGCAGCCGGCGCACAGACGGCGACCCGGCCCGGGCTGACGCTGGACGGCGCCCGTCAGGTCATTGCGGCCGGCGTCGCGTACGCAGCGAAGAACGGCGCTCCCGGCGGTGTCATCGCGGTTGTCGACGAAGGCGGCAACCTCATGGCCGTCGAGCGTCTCGACGGAACGTTCGCGGCCGGTGCCATGATCTCGATCGGAAAGGCGCGCACCGCGGCGCTGTTCAAAAAGCCGACGAAGTTCTTCGAAGACGTGGTGAACAAGGGCCGCACCGCGATGACGGCGCTTGCCGATTTCACACCGCTGCAGGGCGGCGTGCCGATCGTTTCGGGAACATCGATCGTCGGTGCGGTCGGTGTCAGCGGCGCAGCCAGTGCGCAACAGGACGAAGAGATCGCGATGGCCGGCGCCGCAGTGCTCGCATCGCCCGCGACCAGCGCGCAGCCGGTGCTTTATTTCGACCACGCTTCGGTCGATGCGGCGTTCGCCAAAGGCGCGGCGCTGTTCGATGGATCCGGTGGTCGAAATTTCATGGTGCATGCGAGCCGCCGCGACCAGGCCGGGATGGCCGAGGTCCATACGCTCGATACCGACGTCATCCATGTACTGGACGGATCCGCCACGCTCGTGACAGGCGGGACGGTTGCGGACCAGCACGAGGTCGAGCCGAACGAGCTTCGAGGGTCCTCGATCACCGGCGGACAGACGCGGCGCATTTCCAGAGGTGACGTCATCATCGTTCCGAACGGCGTGCCGCACTGGTTCGAGGAAGTCCCGTCGCCGCTCATCTACTACGTCGTCAAGGTGCGGCGATGAGACTGCGGGCATGGGCTGCCGCACGCGGCAGATTCGTTCTGCGCGTGGTCCTGACGATCCTCGTCGATGTGCTCGCGCTGCTGGTCGCGTACGCGGACGCCGCCGTGCTGCCGGAGACGCCCGCGCTTGCGACGGTCGATCTCGCAACGGCAGACGGCCTTCGCACTGTCGCGGGCACGTGGCGATACAGCGATGCGAAAGTTTCGGCGGCCGCTTTTCGAAGCGCGGGGACGGCGGGTCAGCCCACGGGCGATCCCGTCGAGACCTACGACATCGTCCCGCATGCCGGCGCTGCGGGGTTCGACGATTCCGAGTGGCAGATGATCGCTCCCGAGTCACTGTCGCAGCGACGCGGCAACGGGCGGCTCAGCTTCAACTGGTATCGTCTGTCGCTGACCGTTCCGGCGCGAGTCGGCAGCATCGACGTCGCCGGCACCACGGCCGTGTTCGAAACCTCGGTCGATGACTACGCGGAAATCTGGGTGGATGGAGAGATCACACGCGCGCCGCAGCAGTCCGGCGGATCGGTCATCGCCGGCTGGAATGCGACGAACCGCGTAATCGCTGCGCGGCACGTGCATCCCGGACAGAACATCGTCATCGCCGTGTTCGGCGCGAACGGTCCGCTTTCGAACCCGCCGACGAACTTCATCTACATGCGGTCGGCGCGGCTGTCGTTTCACGCGTCGGCTCCGGGCGCGGTCGCAATGGCGCCCGCTGAAGCGAACGTGGAAGTGATCCGCAACGATCCGGCGCTCGACGAGATCGTCAGCGCCAATCCGAAGCTGTTCAAGCTCGCCGAAGGCTTCGAGTTCACCGAAGGTCCGGTGTGGGTCGCCGGCGACGGCTATCTGCTGTTCAGCGATCCCAACAGCAACATCATCTACAAGTACCGCCCGGATGGTGATCTGTCGGTCTTTCGCCGGTCGAGCGGTTACGAAGGCGCCGACATCGCGGAGTACCACCAGCCGGGCTCGAACGGGCTTGCGATCGATCGCGAGGGTCGACTCGTCGTCGACGAGCATGGCCGCCGGCGCGTGTCGCGCGTCGAGAAAGACGGCACCGTCACGGTGCTCGCCGCCAGTTATGGAGGGAAGCGGCTGAACAGCCCGAACGACCTGGTGCTTCATTCGGACGGCTCGATCTATTTCACCGACCCGCCGTTCGGACTTCCGAAGGCGTTCGACGATCCGCGCAAAGAGCTCGCGTTCAGCGGCGTCTATCGCATTTCGGACGGCAGGCTCGATCTTCTCGTCGACGACCTGACCGGTCCCAACGGCATCGCATTCTCACCGGACGAGAAGTTCCTTTACGTCGGCGACTGGGACGAGAAAAAGAAAGTGGTGATGCGCTATCCGGTCCTTGCGGACGGCAAGACCGGCGCCGGGGAAGTCTTCTTCGACATGACGTCCGCGCCCGGCGAGGACGCGATCGACGGCATCGAAGTGGACGTCAACGGAAATCTCTACGTATCGGGGCCGGGCGCGCTGTGGATCCTGTCGCCGTCGGGCAGGCATCTCGGAAGCGTCGTGACGCCGCAGCATGTGCACAACATGGCGTGGGGCGGCGACGACGCAAAGACGCTCTACCTGTGCGCCCGCGGTGGCCTGTACCGGATGCCAATGGGCATTGCCGGAGTTCGCCGCTGACGGGCGACCGATGAACAGTTCGCCGGCGTGCCTACCCGTTCAGTTTCGGCAGCACGTCGCGCCCGAACGCTTCGATCCACTCCTTCTGGTTGCGGCCGACGTTGTGCAGGTAGATCTGATCGAATCCGAGGTCGATGAACTTCTGGATCTCCTTGCGGTGCACTTCGCAATCGGCCGTCATCAGCATGCGGCCCTGGAAATCGTCGGTGCGGACCATCTTCGCCATCTGCTCGAAATCGAGCGGTGAGCGGATGTCCTGCTTCGGGAATTTCATGCCGCCGTTCGGCCACTCGATCAGCGCGTTCTGCATGGCCTGCTCGTCGGTTTCTGCCCATGACAGGTGCAGCTGGAGAATCTTGCGGCAACCGTTCGGGTTGCGCCCGCCCTTCTTGCAGCCTTCGGCGACGGCCTTGAGCACCTTGTCGATCTTCTCGACGGGAGCTCCGACCGTGATGATGCCGTCGGCGTGCATGCCGACGCGTCTTGCCGTGATCGGTCCGGCGGTCGCGATGTAAATCGGCGGCGGCTTCTCGGGCATCGTCCACAGGCGAACCGTTTCGATCTTGAAGTATGGACCTTCCTGGCGCGTGTCTTTTCCGGTGAACAGGCGGTGCATGAAGTCGACGGCTTCGAACATCCGGTTCGCACGTTCCGGCGCCTCCGGCCAGTAGCCGGCCACGACGTGCTCGTTGATGGCTTCGCCCGACCCGAGCCCGAGCCAGAACCGTCCCGGGTACATCGCTTCCATGGTCGCGGCGGCCTGCGCGATGATGACCGGATGCGTGCGGAACGACGGGCACGTCACGCCCGGTCCGATGTCGCCTTTGGTGCGCTCGGCAACAGCGGCCATGAACGACCAGACGAACGCCGATTGTCCCTGCTGCGGGACCCACGGCTGGAGATGGTCCGACGCCATGATGCCGTCGAAGCCGTTCTGCTCGGCCAGCACGCACAGATTGAGCGCTTCGGTCGGATGGAACTGCTCGAGCATCGCGGCGTATCCGATTTTTACAGTCATGGGCGATTCCTTTGCGGACCCGGCAAGCGGCACCGCTTCGCTGCGGAGCCCTCGCGGGTGAAGCGGCGCACCGATGCAGCCGCCGACCACGCCGGATGTCAATCGCTTGCCCCGCGTGCAGCAGCCGCAGGACCGGGTCAGCCGGCGCACCCGCCCCCGGTTTTGCCTTTCCTCTGAGACCAGCAGGTTTCCAGGAACTTTCCACGTTCTTTCCAGACTCGCTGGACCCGCATGTGCGAGCCTCGCAACCATGGATGCACCCGACAAACGCGCAGGCGGTCAGCCCGATGGCGAGCCGCGCGACACCCGTGCCGGCTCGCAGGCTGCCGCAGGCACGCCGGCTACCGAGCTCACCAAAGAGGCCTCGCCGCGCCAGGCCTTTCTGCTTCAAGTCGCGGAACTGGCCGAAGGCGGCGAGCTGCGCGGCCGCGTGCAGAGCCTCGCGACGGCCGACGGCGGCAATTTCTCGTCAGTGACCGCGCTGATCGCGATTCTGCGCCGCGTCCTGACGGAGCCCGCGGAGCGAACCGACGAGTAACGGGTTGCTGATGCCTGCCACGATCGGCGTGGGCAGGCGCAGCACCGCGGCCGCGAAGCGAAATCCAGGTCGCCACGCCGCAAGTACGATCGATTTACGAAACACTGAGGGAGGATCATCGACATGACATTCAATGAAGCGAAGAACACACCGCGGCGGACCGGCCATCGTACGTTGCGGATGGCAGCAGCGGTGTTCGCGCTGCTGCAGGCGACCGTGCTGTGCACCGCTCCGATCGCCGGAGCGAGAGCCAATGCGAATCCCGGCACAGAGGAAGGCGGAGGTAGCGCCAACCCGGTCACGCCGCCTCCGTACGTATATCCGGTCGAAGGCTTTACGTGGTCGGCGCCGCAGCGCTATAGCTACTGGACGACGGCGTGGCACGAGTGGGGCGGCGCGCCGAAGCCGTGGCAGACCGAAACCTACAACGACGACTACGTGAATCCCAAGACCTGGTATCTGTATTTCAACGGTTGCCAGAGCGAGGCCGACTACTACCACGACTTCTACGGCGACGTGAAAGACGAGGACGGGCACATCCTCTATCCGAAGGGTACGTCGCGGTATCAGTGGAAGTGGAACGGCAAGACCATTGCGCCTTCGACCGATTGCTACACCGTCCTCGATTTCCCGGCGCAGGGAAATTACTGGGTCGAGCTCACGGAGACGGATGCCGACAACGCGGTGACGACCTGGACGATTCCGGTGCAGGTCAAGGACTACCTCGTCGTGGTTCTCGGCGATTCGTTCGCATCGGGCGAGGGCGCGGTCGACTGGCCGATCTACCCGGAAATTCCGAACGACCCGCCGCAGAACGCCGACTGGGCAGACGACCGCTGTCATCGCTCCATGTATTCCGGCGGCGCCCAGGCGGCCGCGCTGCTCGAGGCTGCCGATCCGAAGACGAGCGTCACGTTCCTGTCATTCGCATGTTCGGGAGCTACGCTCGACACCATGCGGTACAACACGGGAACCCTCGACACGCTCGACCCGTACAACCCGACGCTCGGTTTCGAGCGCGGCACCGGCATCACCGGCCCGTACGCCGGCATGGAGCCTCCGCCGAACGGCGTGGGACCTTACGAGGTGGCCAGCCAGACCGTGCAGCTCAACTACGCGCTCACCGGGCACCTGACACACCCTCCGCGCAAAGTAGACACGCTGATCGCCGCCGGCGGCATCAACGACGTGCGTTTCTCCGACCTGGTTGGCGTCTGCATCCTCGAGGATCTCTGCCATCTGCAGCCCGTCGGCACGGGTGGCGTCCAGCTCGACCAGCAGTTTGCCAACGATCTCGAGAATGTCGCGCCCGGTTGGGAGAAACTCGGCGACCAGCTCGACGGCTACGGTATCCAGGTTGCGCCGCACATGAAGCTGGCGCTCGAGTACCCTGGGTTTTTCCAGACGGACAGCGGCCTTCAGTGCCCGGAGCTGTTCACCGACATCACTGCCCTTGGCAAATGGGATTTCGACGAGATCGGTGTCGCCGAGGCCGTGTGGGCGCCGTCGCTGAATACAGCCGTGCAATTGGGGTCAGGCGGTGCCGGCTTCGATTTCGTCGGTGGCATCGACGCAGCATTCAAGAAGCACGGCATGTGCGCGAACGATCGCTTCATCAACACCGCCACCGATGCCCTGAACACGCAGGGTGACGAGAACGGCAACGTAGCGAATCCGTTTCATACGCAGAGCAGCACGACCGGAACAGCCCATCCCAACAGGAAAGGCTACGCGGCAGTTGCCGCAAAGATCCTCGATCACCTGCAGCCGTACATCGTCAACGAGCCTCCGGTCGCCAACCCGGACGAGGTCCAGGCGGCTGCGATTTATGGCAGCCAGTTCAACGTGCTCACCAACGACACGGACCCGGATGGCGATCCTCTGTCTGCACGCCTGGTGTCGGAGCCCCGGTACGGACACGTCACGATCGCGCCGAACGGAGAAGCCTCCTATCGCGCGAACTTCAACTACGCAGGCCCCGACAACTTCACCTACGAGGTCACCGACGGCGAGTACAGCGTGATCACAGGCGTCACCATCACGGTCGCTCCGCTGCAGGTAGCGACGACCGAGGTTTCGTACGGCACGATCACGCCGATCGGAGGACTGCTCGGCGGCTTCGTGCTCGAGCCGCCGTACCTCATCGTGTTCGACAAGCCGCTGAAGCCGAAGCGCGGCCTGATCTCGCAGGTGCCGGGCGTGGATGCGGTCATGTACAGTGCACCCGACCTCGCGCATCGCCGGCGGCTGAAGCTTCCCTACACGATCTACTCGCAGGCAGCGCCTCCCAGCACCGCCGCGGGCAGCAGCGTGCGCGGGATGCTGCAGATCAAGGTCATGAAGTAACGTCGGCCGTGTGTCGCCGGCGTCTCGCGGATGCGGGGCGCCGGCGATATCGACACCGGCTCGTTTCGATGCCGCTACCGGCGATGGACCTGTTGTTGCGATGCGCGGCACAACCAGCGCGGCTATCTCGTCGATGCGCGAACATTCCCCGGGGAATGTGACCTGGGTTTCGTCTGATGCATCACGGCCTCCTACGCCGGCTAACATCGAGCTGCGCTGCGCGGCACACAACCAGTATCAGGCGGACCTCGACTTCGGCCGCGGCTTCATGGACGCGAGGCGCGGCAATCCCGCCGATGCGCGAACATTCCCCGGGGAATGTCGCGGGATGGCGGCTGCGCCGTGAAGACGTCGTTGAGGTGAGCTCGGTTGTCGGCCCGGGGCGTAGCCGCTCAGGCGGCGCGCGGCGATCGCTACGCCTATCTTTGAGTCACCTGCCTACGCATGCGGCAGATCGGGCGGCAAAAGCATGCGGATTGCTGCGTTTGTGACGAATCGCGGGCGGCCTCGACTTTGCTTACCCGTGGGGTTCAGGCCCGCGGACCATGCCCATACACGTCGCCCTCCATCATCGCAGCAGCTACAGGTACGACCGCCGCGTCGAGCTCGGGCCGCAGACCATCCGCCTGCGCCCGGCGCCGCACTGCCGCACGCGCATCCTCAGCTACTCGCTCAAGGTCGAGCCCGCCGGACATTTCCTGAACTGGCAGCAGGACCCGCAGGCCAATTTCCTTGCGCGCATGGTGCTGCCCGAGAAGACCGACACGTTCGTCGTCGACGTCGACCTGGTCGCCGAGATGTCGGTGCTCAACCCGTTCGACTTCTTCCTCGAGCCGCACGCCGAGCAGTTCCCGTTCGCGTACGACGCCGGCCTCGACCACGAGCTCGAGCCGTTCCGGCGCCGGCTTGAAAAGACTCCGCTGTTCGACGGCTATCTCGCACGCGCCAGAGCCGCGCTTCTCCCGGATGGCCAAGTGAGCGCGGGAGCGCGAACGCCAGAACCGAGCGCGGGAGCGCGAACATCAGAAGGCCCGCGCACCATCGACTTCCTCGTCGCCCTCAACCGCCTCGTCTTCAGCGACGTGCGCTACCTCATCCGTCTCGAGCCCGGCGTGCAGACGCCGGAGCAGACCCTCGAAAAACGCTCCGGCTCGTGCCGCGATTCCGCGTGGCTGCTGTGCCAGATGCTGCGCTCGTTCGGGCTGCCGTCGCGTTTCGTCAGCGGTTACCTCATCCAGCTCGTCGCCGACGTGAAGGCGCTCGACGGGCCCGCCGGCGCCGCGCAGGATTTCACCGATCTGCACGCGTGGTGCGAAGTCTACCTTCCGGGCGCGGGCTGGATCGGCCTCGATCCGACGTCGGGGCTTCTCGCCGGCGAGGGCCACATCCCGGTGGCTGCGACGGCCGATCCGCAGAGCGCTGCGCCGATCAGCGGCGCGGTCGAACCGTGCCGCTCCGAGTTCCATCACGAGATGACGGTCACGCGCATCTTCGAATCGCCGCGCGTGACCAAGCCGTACAGCGACAGGCAATGGGCCGAAATCGATGCGCTCGGCCGCGCGGTCGACCACGACCTCGCACGCGGCGACGTGCGGCTGACGATGGGTGGCGAGCCCACGTTCGTGTCGATCGACGACGTCGACGCCGACGAATGGAATACGGCTGCGCTCGGACCCAACAAGACTCGCCTCGCGTGCCAGCTCATCAAGCGCCTGAAGAAACGCTTCGCGCCGGGCGGGTTCCTGCAGTACGGCCAGGGCAAATGGTATCCGGGCGAGCCGCTGCCGCGCTGGGCGTACGCGTGCTACTGGCGCACCGACGGAGCGCCGGTCTGGACGCACCCGGATCTTTTCGCCGATGCGGAGCACGATTACGGCTTCAGCAAGGTCGAAGCGGAGCGCTTTGCTGTCGCGTTCGCGCGGCGGCTCGGCTGCGGCGACCAGTGGCTGATGCCGGCGTACGAAGATACGTGGCATTACCTCTGGAAGGAGCGCCGTCTTCCGGCCAACGTCGATCCGTTCCGATCCGAGCTGAAAAACGAACAGGACCGCGTGCGCCTCGCGCGCCTGTTCGAAACCGGGCTCGACGAGGTCGTCGGCTACGTGCTGCCGCTGCGCCGCATCGAGCGCGGCAAGGAGCGCGTCTGGAATTCGACGTCGTGGTTCCTGCGCCCGGGCCGCTGCTACCTGCTCCCCGGCGATTCGCCGCTCGGACTGCGCCTGCCGCTTGAATCGCAGCCGTGGGTAAAGCCCGGCGACTATCCGCACCTGGTCGAGCGCGATCCGCTCGAGCTGCGTCCGCCGCTCGCCGCGCTCGTCGCAGATGCGCGCGCGGCGTCGGCGCAGAAAATCGAAGACGACGCCGCGGCCGCAGCCAAGCCTCCCGCGCCAGGCGAATCCGCCGAATGGATCGCGCGCACCGCGCTGTGCGTCGAGGCGCGCGGCGGCCGCCTGTATGTGTTCCTTCCGCCGGTCGAAACGCTCGAGGATTATCTCGACTGCCTGCGCGCGGTGGAAGACACCGCGGTCGGGCTCGCGCTTCCGATCATCCTCGAAGGCTACGCGCCGCCGGCTGACCCTCGCCTGAATGTGCTCAAGCTGACGCCCGATCCCGGCGTCATCGAAGTCAACGTGCAGCCGTCGCATTCGTGGAGCGAAATGGTCGACCTGACCGAGTTCGTCTACGAGGAAGCGCGCCAGACGCGGCTCGGGACCGAGAAGTTCCTGCTCGACGGACGCCACAGCGGCACCGGCGGCGGCAACCACATCGTGCTCGGCGGCGCGACGGCCGCGGATTCCCCGATCCTGCGGCGGCCGGATCTGCTCCGCAGCCTCGTCTCGTACTGGCAGAACCATCCTTCGCTTTCGTTCCTGTTCAGCGGCCTGTTCATCGGGCCGACCAGCCAGCATCCGCGCATCGACGAAGCCCGCAACGATTCGCTCTACGAGCTCGAGATCGCGTTCGCGCAGATTCCCGACGACGGGCCGTGCCCGCCGTGGCTCGTCGACCGGCTGTTTCGAAACCTTCTCGTCGACGCCACCGGCAACACGCATCGCAGCGAATTCTGCATCGACAAGCTCTACGCGCCGGAGACGGCGACCGGGCGGCTCGGCCTGCTCGAGATGCGCGCGTTCGAGATGCCGCCGCACGCGCGCATGAGCCTCGCGCAGCAGCTCCTGCTTCGCACGCTGGTGGCCGCATTCTGGAAGAAGCCGTATCGACGCAAGCTCGTGCGCTGGGGCAGCTCGATCCACGATCGCTGGATGCTGCCGCACTTCGTCTGGAACGACTTGTGCGACGTCGTGGGCGAGCTTGCGGCCGATGGCTATGCGGTGCGGCCCGAATGGTTCGCGCCGCATTTCGAATTTCGCTTCCCGCAGATCGGAGACCTCGATGCGGCGGGCGTGCATCTTGAGATCCGCACTGCGCTCGAGCCGTGGCACGTGCTCGGAGAAGAACCGGGCGGCGCCAGCACGGCGCGCTACGTCGACTCGTCTCTGGAGCGCGTGCAGGTCAAGGTCCGCGGCCTGACCGATTCGCGTCACGTCGTTGCGGTCAACGGCTGGTCATTGCCGCTTCATCCGACGGGGACGCACGGTGAGGGAGTCGCGGGCGTGCGCTATCGCGCATGGCAGCCGCCGAACTGCCTGCATCCGACGATCAAGGTCCACGCGCCGCTGGTGTTCGACCTCGTCGACACATGGACCGGCAGAAGCATCGCCGGCTGCACGTACCACGTGAGCCATCCGGGAGGGCGCAGCTACGAGACGTTTCCCGTCAACGCATACGAGGCCGAAAGCCGCCGCCTGTCGCGCTTCTTCCGCAACTCGCACACGCCCGGCCCGCTGACGGCGCGAAGCGGACAGGCCAGCCGCGAATACCCGTTCACGCTCGACCTTCGTGCGCCGGGAGGCACCGCGGGACGCACCGGATGAGCACCGCGCCGGTTGGTGACAGGCGCGCGTTGAGAAAAGGATGCGAGCGGTGAGCACGGTCGGTCTCAGCGAGAATCCTGCAGGCGCCGATCCGGAGGCGGGCCGGTCACCGCTTCTTGCTGCCTACGGGCGCCCAGAGCGCGCGCCAGCGCGCGATCAGACAGACCGCGCGCCAGCGCGCGATCAGACAAACCGCGCGTCAGAGAGCGATCAGCAGGAAGCCGTTTTCGACGAAGTGCTCGACAGCACGGGACAGGTGCGCCCGCACTACGCGGGCCTCGTCGCCGAGCTCGACGATCTCGGCGAAGCCGAGCTCGGCCGCCGCTCCGAAGCGGGCCGGCGCATCAGCCACGAGCAGGGCGTCGCCTACAATGTCTACGGCGAGCCGCGCGGCAGCGAGCGCGCGTGGGAGCTCGATCCGGTCCCGTTCCTGATTTCTTCCGCCGAATGGACGGCGCTCGAGAAAGCGCTCGTGCAGCGCGCAACGCTGCTCAATCGCATTCTCGCCGACTGCTACGGCTCGCAGCAGCTGCTGCGCTCGAGCTGGCTGCCGCCGGCGCTCGTCTTTGCGCAGCCCGACTTCCTGCGGCCGCTCCACGACGTGCGCGTGCCGCGCGACACGTTCCTGCACTTCTATGCCGCCGATCTCGCCCGTTCGCCCGACGGCCAGTGGTGGGTCACGTCCGACCGCACGCAGGTTCCGACGGGAGCCGGCTACGCGCTTGCCAACCGCATGGTCACGTCGCGCATCCTGCCGGAAGCATTTCGCAACTGCGCGGTGCAGCGTCTCGCCGGTTTCTTCCGCGAGGTTCAGCGCACGCTTGCCGAGCTCGCACCGCGCGGCAACGAGAATCCGCGCGTCGTGCTTCTGACTCCCGGCCCGTACAACGACACGTACTTCGAGCAGACGTGGCTCGCGCGCTATCTCGGCTACTCGCTGGTCGAAGGCCAGGACCTTACGGTGCGCGACGACCGCGTCTACCTGAAGACGCTCGGAGGCCTCGAGCCGGTCGACGTGATCCTCCGCCGCGTCGACGACGACTTCTGCGATCCGCTCGAGCTGCGCAACGAATCGGTGCTCGGCGTGCCGGGCCTGGTCGAAGCGCTGCGCGCCGGCAACGTGACGGTCGCCAACGCGCTCGGCAGCGGGCTCGTGCAGAGCCCTGCATTCATGGGATTCCTGCCCGGCCTCTGCCGTCATCTGCTCGGCGAAGAGCTGGCGCTTCCGTCGGTCGCGACGTGGTGGTGCGGACAGAAAGACGCCGGCGAATACGTGCTCGAGCATCTCGACGAAGTCGTCGTGAAGTCGACGTTCCGCTCCTCGCTTCCCGGCAGCAGGATCGGCGGAGAGATGACGCCCGACGAACGCGAGGCGCTGCGCCAGCGGATCCTGTTCCAGCCGCACCTGTTCGTCGGTCAGGAGCGCGTGCCGCTTGCGACGGCGCCGTCGTGGAACGGCACCAGCGTGCAGCCGAGGCCGGTCGCGCTTCGCGTGTATCTCGTGGCGACGCAGGACGGCTACGCGGTCATGCCCGGCGGCCTGGCCAGGGTGACGCCCGAAGTTGCCGGCCGGCTGATTTCGACGCAGATCGGAAGCTCGAGCAAGGATACGTGGGTCATCAGCGATGCTCCGGTGCAGGCCAGGAGCCTGCTGCAGGTTGCACGCGACGAAGACATCGAGCTCCGGCGCGTCGGAAACAATCTTCCGAGCAGGCTCGCGGACAACTACTACTGGCTCGGCCGCTACGGCGAGCGCAGCGACGCCACCGCGCGCCTGCTGCGCGCCGCATTGCTGCGATTCTCGCTCGAGAGCGCGCGCGACGTCGGGCCCTTGCTGTCGCTCATTCAGCCGGTGCTCGAAACGCTGACGGCGCAGGACCAGCTTCCCGGCCTCCGCGAAAACCCGCTGCTGCGCGACGATCCGGAAGGGCTCGAAGCCGAGCTTCTCGCCACGATCTTCGACGCCGAGCGCAAAGGCAGCCTGATGTCGCTCGCGGATCAGCTGCAGAAGCTCGTGATCCTCGTGCGCGACCGCTCGTCCAACGACCTGTGGCGCGTGCTGCGTACACTGGACGACGGATTGGCTCCGGCTGCTGCCGCAGCCGGTCCGATGCTGGCCGGCGATGCGGTGCGCGTGCTCAACCACGTGATCCTCGGGATCGCTGCGTTTCACGGGCTGGCGCGCGAGAACATGACGCGTGCGCAGGGCTGGCGTTTCCTCGACATCGGCGTGCGCATCGAACGGGCGATGTACCTGTCCACGTTTCTCGCGAGCGCGCTGCAGAGCCCGGAAGCCGAGAACCCGAGCGTGCTCGAGACAGTCCTCGAAGTTGCCGACTGCACCATCACATACCGCTCGCGCTACAACCTGCTGCCGAACATCGCCGCGGTCTACGATCTCGTCATGCTCGACGACACCAATCCGCGCTCGCTGTTCTTCCAGCTGAACTCGATCCTCCGGCATCTCGAGAAGCTTCCGCGTGCGCGCGAGTCGGCGCTGCCGAGCGCGGCCGACCGCATCCTGATTGCGAGCCTGTCGCGGCTGCAGCTGCTCGATCCGCGGCCGCTCGCGCGAATGGCCGGCGCGTGGCACGAGAGCGAAACCGGACAGCTCCTTCGCGACATCCTGATCGAGCTGCCGCGTTTCTCGGACCTGATCGCCGTCAGCTATTTTGCTCATTCGGAGATTTCGCACGCCGGATGGGCGTCGCGTCGCAGCGGCGCCGGAGAATCGATCGTCAGCCAGATCGCGTCGATGGCGAGAAACGAAGGCCGCACGCCGGGAACGGTGCTGTGAACTACCGCATCAGCCATCGCACGGTCTACGACTACTCCGAGCCGGTGACGGTCTCGCATCACGCCGCGCGACTGACGCCGCGGATCACGCGCGGACAGACGTTCGAGGACTTCACGATCCACATCGAGCCGGAGCCGACGATCCGCAAGCTGCGCCTCGACTACTTCGGCAACGGCGTGTGCTTCTTCAGCATCCAGTCGATTCACCAGCGCCTCGAAGTCACCGCCAGCAGTATCGTCGTCACGTCGTCGGAGACACCGGTCGCAACCGGCCTGTCTCCGGGATGGGAGAGCGTTGCGCGACTGTTTCGCGATCCGGTTTCGCCGGACGTCGTCGAGCCGTTTCAGTTCGTGTTCGACTCGCCGCTGCTTTGCGCATCGCCGGAGCTCGCGGCTTACGCGGCGCCGTCGTTCACGCCCGGGCGGCCGCTGCTCGCCGCCGTCTCCGATCTCACGCAGCGGATCTACAGGGAGTTCGAGTACGATCCGGTCGCGACGACGGTCTCCACGCCGCCCGCCGAAGTCTTCGCCGCGCGCCACGGCGTCTGTCAGGACTTCGCGCACGTGGCGATCGCGTGCCTGCGTTCGATGGGGCTGCCGGCTCGGTACGTGAGTGGCTACCTTCGTACGATTCCCGCACCGGGCCAGCCGAAGCTCGTCGGTGCCGACGCGTCGCATGCGTGGTTTTCGGTGTTCAGTCCCGGTCTCGGCTGGGTCGATTTCGATCCGACCAACGGCGTGATGCCATCAGAAGACCACATCAGCGTGGCGTTCGGCCGCGATTTCAGCGACGTGAGCCCGCTCAGCGGCATCATCACCGGCGGCGGCGAGCACACCGTCGACGTTGCGGTCGACGTCGACGCGAGCTGAAAAAAGGGGACAGGTACATTTAAATTTCGCGTGAAAAAACGCGCCCGTTGATTTTACGACGTTTTTTTAATTGTACCTGTCCCCTTTTAAATTCCGTCGATACGCTGCCAGATCTCTTCGGCGACTTTGTCGACGTGGGGGCTCATTGCGCCCGTGACCTGCGTTCGAACGGTGTCGCGGGTTTTTTCGCGTCCGTCGTCGATGATCGCCTGCATGCGGCTTTCGGAAAGGATCGTCGCGGCCAGCCAGCCGGGAAGCTCGTACTCCTTGACGGCGGCCGTGATCGCTTCGCGTCCGAACCACAGGCCTGCGCCCGCGGCGACGAGACCGCCGACGGCACCGATGACGAACGCGAGCGGCCCGCTGTGGACGACTCCGACGAGCACCGCAACGCCGACGGCCTTTCCGAAGCCGCCGCTGATGGTTCCGGTCGCGATCGCGACGGCGCCCGAGACGGCAAGGCCGACCGCATCGGTCAGGCTGTCGCCGATCGGAGCGACGAGCCGGCCGGCTGCCGCGCCGCCGTCGTCGTCGAGAATCGCGCGGCGCGCTTCCGGATCGATCGTGATCGAGTTTCCGAGCCGCCTGGAAATGATCTTCTCGACCGCGAGCGTAAGAACCGATTCGAACCGCTGCTGCGCGCTGCGGACTTTTTCCGCGAGTTCGCCGCTGAAACTTTCGACGGCGGACTGGATGCGAAGCTCGAGATCCGTCAGCCGTCCGCCGTTCTCGCGGAACCGGGCCAGCTCGGAGCGGATCGACGCATCGAAAAGATTGGCGCACACGTATTCGCCGACGTCTTCGGCCATCGCATCCACTTCGACGAGATACGCCGTGCGGATTTCGGCGAGCACGCCCTGGCGGCGCGATTCGCGCCACTGGTGGAGCCGGCTCTGGAAATAGCGGTCGGCGAAAGAAACCTGCACGGCCGACGCGAGCCGCCTGATGCGGCCCGACTCCCACATCCACAGCAGCAGGCGCGGGATCGCGACGACGACGAGTGCGGTCAGCGCGTACAGGTGAATCCACTGCGCGGCCGGCACGCCGCTCTCGCTCGTCAACTGGCGGAAATCGAGCCGCGATGCGAGATCGATGCGGAGCACCGCGGCCGCCGGGCCGAGGAGCGTGCTCAGCAGGAACGAGACGGCCGACTCGCTGCGAATGAACGTGCTGCGCCAGACGACGTTGTAGTCGAAGAACAGCCCGCGGATGTACATGCCGGCAACGGCGCCGCTGACGAGGCCGAGCGCTCCGAGATGCAGCAGGCGCTCGATACGAAGACTCGTCAGCTCGCGCGCCGAGCGCACCCAGTGCACGAGAAACGACGCGATGCCTGCGGCCCAGCGCTTTTCGTCTTCGACCGCCGCTCGCGCGCCGGATCGCCACCGCAGCCAGCGCTGCCAGACGCTCTCGGCAATCAGCATCCGGAAAAGCCACGGAAGCTCCGCAGCCTGCTCGCTCGCCGATTCGCGCACGGGCGGAGCGGAGCCGGCCACGTCGCGGATCGCGATCGCATCGGAGCCGGCGCTTCGCATTCGACGTCGGATCGAACGCACGAGCAGCAGCACGTACAGAACGAGGTTCCACGCGACCAGCGCGAGGATCGGATTGAAAAGGATGTGGATCTTCCCGGACGGCCCGAGCTCGTTCGACAGCACGCCGACCGCAAACCCGAGACCGAGCACGAGCGATGCGGCCGAATCCGGCAAGCGAGGCAGCTGGAGGATCGCGCGGCACAGCTCGCGGCGCGGGAAATTCTCGAGCAGGGACGCCGCGCGCCGCGCGAACCACGAGCCGACGTCGTCGCAGTCGCCGGCCTCGGCGAACGCCGCCGCCTGCGCGGCGTCATCGATTGCCACGGCGCCGTGTTCCTCGATTGCGCGGACGAGGAGAACCCTGGCGGCGTCGGCTTCCAGCATCAGGGCGGTTCTACTACTTCTTGCGGGATGGGAGATCATGTTCAGGGGCCGGACCGGACCTTCGGGCACGCGACCGTCGTGCTCGGCGACAAGAACGGGAAATATCCGCACGGGAACTCGCTGGTGATTCGCGGCACCCGCCGCACGGCGGTCCTCGATCCGTCGCTCGCGCTCGTCGAGCGGGAGGGCGGCTTTCGCGGACCGGCCGACCTGGTCGTGCTGAGCCACGTGCACGAAGATCACGTCGCCGGCCTTCATCTTTTCCCCGATGCCGAGGTCCATGCGCACCGCGAGGATGTCGACGGCATCCGCTCGATGGCCGGGCTTCAGAGGATGTACGGCTACGCGCTTCCGGACGAGACGCTTTCGGACTGGCTGGTCGGCTCGTTTCACTACGCGCCGCGGCCGGATGCCCGCGCGTACGAAGACGGCGCGGTCTTCGAGCTTGGCGACTGCCGCATCCGCGCATTCCATCTTCCCGGGCACACGCGCGGCCACTGCGCGCTGCTCGTCGAGCCGGAGGGAGTTCTTTTCCTCGGCGACATCGACCTGACCGGCTTCGGTCCGTACTACGGCGACGCGTGGTCGGATCTGGAGGACTTCGAGCGTTCGCTCGAGCGCATCCGTTCGATCCCGGCGCGGGTCTGGGTGTCATTCCACCACGTCGGCGTCATCGAGGATCAGGCGGTGTTCGACGAGAAGCTCCGGCGCTTCGCGGGAAAGATCAATGAGCGCGACGACGCGATCGCCGAGTTCCTGCGCGAGCCGCGCACGGTCGACGAGATGGTCGCGCATCGCTTCGTGTATCCGCCGCACGCGGCGCTGCCGTTCGTCGACGCCGTCGAAAAACGGACGATCGAGCAGCATCTGCGGCGCGGGGTGGAGCGGGGACGGATCGTATGTGAGGGGGAACGGTATCGAGCGGTATAGAGCGTTGCGCTCGCGCCGGGCCGCGCCATGCGATGCATGACGCGGCCCGTGCTGAAATCGGGGACAGACACCGATTTCCGGAAATCGGTGTCTGTCCCCGATTTACTCGCGATCAGTGTCGGCCGTGCGGCGGCGGCGGCGGCGGCTGACCCGAATCGTCCGCCGGCGGCTGCCCGCCCTGACCGCGATGCGGGTTCGCTCCGCCTTGCGGGCCGTGCGGCGGCGGCGCCGGATTGCCGCGATGCTCAACCGCACCTTGCGGCGCGACTTCCTGCTGGTGCCGCTGCGGGGGCTCGCGATACTCGGGCCGCTCCGCCTGCGGCTGCCGCTGATGCTGCATCTGCTCCTGCCGCATTTGTTGCTGCTGCGTGCGTTCCTGCTGCATCTGTTGTTGCTGCATGCGTTCCTGCCGCATCTGCTGCTGCTCCATGCGCTCCTGCTGCATCTGCTGAGGCTGCGCCTCACGCTGCTGGTGCTGCGGCTGCATCTGCTCAGGCTGCGCCTCTCGCTGCTGGTGCTGCGGCTGCACATGCTCCGGCCGCACGCGCTCGGGCTGCACGCGCTCGGGCTGCTCCTCGGGCTGCACGCGCTCATGCTTCATGCGTTCGGGCTGTGCCTGCTCGGCACGATCCGGTCGCATGTGCTGAGGCTTCGCCTCGCGAGGCTCGGGCTGCGCCGGCTGCTCGGCGCGATTGCCAGGCTGGCCTTGTTCCATTCCATGAACAGGCTGCTCATCTTCCATGCCCGGACGCTGGCGACCATGTGCATTCGGTCCACCGTTGTCCGGCCGCCCGCCGTGGCGGTCTGCGCCGCTGCCCGCTCCGGGCGCTTGTTCTTCGGCTGCCGGTTGAGGCCCGCCTTTGCCTGCCGTGCTTTCGTCAGGAACGGTGCGGCTCGGCTTCTTCTGGCTCTCCGGCACGCGGTCGAGGCGCGCCTTCTCTTCGCGGATCGTGTCGCGCTTGCGCGCCTCCGGCGTCGGCTCCTTCGCGAGGCCGAGACGATCCGGAGTCTTGTCCGTCGTCTCGCGGACCTGCGGGCGGAACATCTGCACGCGATCGCCGCGCGTGTCGACGCGCGTGTGCGGCTTGTCGGCAGCTTCGATCGTCACAGGGCGCACCGGCCGTCCGGTTGCCTGCTCGATCGTGCGCCGGTCGATGCTGTGTCCGATCCGCTCGGGATGGCTCTCGTCGTACTGCGTGACGTCACGCGACTGGCTGTAGATCCGGTCGCGCTCGCGGTGGTCGCTGATCTGATGGCGGCCGACGCGGTCCGACGTGAAGTCGCGGTCGCGCGTAAACACCCAGCGATCCCAGTCGCGGCCACGGTGGCGATCGTCCCAGTCGTGATCGTGATGCCAGTTGTCCCAGCGGTACTCGGGATGGATGTCGAAATAGACGGGCCACAGCGGAGCCCATCCGATGTAACCGGATTCGACCCGCCAGCTTACCCACGCCGGAGCCCACGTGTGTCCGGGCACCCAGCTCCATCCGTAGTACGGATCGAAGTACCAGCGGCCGTAGTGATACGTGGCCCAGCCCCACGGTTCGTCGGACACCCACGTCCATCCGAATTCGTCGGACCATAGCCACTGACCTTCGGTGTACGGGCGCCAGCCAGGACCAACCCGGGCCGGATGCCAGACCCAGCCGAAGTCCGCCTGGAAGAACCATTGTCCGTGCGGCGCGAGGTTCGAGTAGAAGATGCCCACGTCGACGTCCTGCGCGTTGGCCGCCTGTGGCGCCACGCTGTCGACGAGGAGCGCACCGCCGGTGCTGCAGACGAGGAAGGCGGCAAGCGCAAGGCTGCCGGGAATCTGGAGCTTGTGAAATTTCATACGAACCTCTTCCTTCCGATCGATATATTCGCGTTCACTGTTCGGTATCCGCGATCGCTGTCCGGTTTTCGCGTCCAGGTTGCCTGCTCGCTGCGTGCGCAGCTCAGGTCTGCTTGCGATCGAACATCAGCATCAGCACGCCGCCGCCGACCGCGACCGCGGCCAGCCATTGCGGGATGCGGACCGTCTTGTTGTCCTTGATCGAAAGCTCGATCGGGCCGATCTTCGCGTCGTGGCTTTCTTCTGTGTACGTGAACTGGCCGTAGGCGAGGCCGCCTGCACCGGCAAGTATGAGCAGGATTGCCAGAATCTTGATGGGACTCACGATATGATCTCCTGCACTTCTGGCCTTCGCTTCATCTCGACGCGTTCGCATCAACGCGTTCGTGCGCGGCCCCGAACGGACCTCCGCACGTCCGTTCTATGTACGAAAGTTAGCGGCGAAAAGAGCGGACTGCTACGCGCGTAGTTCCACGCAGGTCGTGTTTTGCGATCAAAGAGGATCGACGGCGGATGGTTTTGCCCAGTTGCGCCAATCGGCGGCCTTGCACATCACTCGCTGTAACCATCGGCGGAAGGGCCGGCACCGCTTGCGGCGACGGGGACCATCTTCATGCGAATGTTCGGCCCGAAGCTGTTCGCCTCCATCGCATGGTCGGCGACCCGGCCGTGGAACGGCATCTCCTTGTCCAGGCGGGCAGCTGCGACCAGGAACGTCAGCGCCAGAAGGCCGAACAGCCATCCGATCTCGGCCGACATCCCGGCGTATCCGAGCGCGCCGTAGGCGAATGCGATCAACGTCAGCACGAACATGACCATGGCGACAAAAGCCATTGAAGTTCCCCTTCGCGAACGAGTACGGGCGCGGCGCCGGCCGTCATGCGGGCTGCGGCGATTCTGTACCCGTCGGAAGGGAGTTTAGGGATCGAAGGGCTGCGCGGATAGACGGGAGTTGCACGCGCGCAGATCTACGCGTGTGCGTCAGTCGGTGTTTTTCTCGATCGCGACGATCGGTGCGTCGGTGAAGAGATAACGGCGCAGCATGCCGTCGAAGTGGGCGTCGTGGCGCCGGATCCATTCGAGCAGCATCGTCGCGTGCTCGATCTCTTCGTGTTTGTTGTGGAGAAGCACTTCCTTGAGCTGCGGGTCCGAGCACGCGTCGGCACGCTGCTGGTACCAGTCGATCGCTTCCCATTCCTCCATGAGGCTGACGATCGCGCGGTGCATGTTGCGCGTGTCTTCGGAAAGAACCTCTACGGCTTCGTGGAAGCCCGTATTCGCCATGGGGAGAGTGCTCGCGATGCCGGCTACAGACGGCCAGTCAGCAGGAGCACGACCACGACGATGAGCGCGACACCGCCAAAGCCGGACGGGCCGTAGCCGAGGTTATGATAGCCCCAGTTCGGCAGTCCACCGATCACGAGAAGAAGAAGAATGATGAGCAGGAGATTGGACATGTTGTGTTCTCTCTTTGCGTGCAGACTCTGCCGCGCGCGCTTCATCTTCTTTTTACCGATCTTCGATGCGATCCGGTAGATCGTAGTACTACTCACGTAGTTCTACGTACGTCATTCACGCACGAAAAAAGGCGTGAGAGATTGCATCGACAACGCCCGCCGCAGCCATTACAACAGCGGACGGCATGAGTGCATCACGGCATTCAGGGAAACGTCGGATCTGAAGAATCTTCGTCTACTACTGGAACGCACACTCCGACGTACCGCCGCGGACGCCGCGGATCCCGAAGACCTGATTCGAAGCGAGCTCTTCAGCATCGAGCGGCTCGAGCAGCACGCCGAAACTCTTGCCGCCGCCCAGCACGTGACGACGCGCCCCACCGGCGAACGCCGGCTCGCACCGCGGCTGCGCGACAACGGACGTGTGCTGCTGGCAGCCTACCGCACGATCGGCGAGACCATTCGCGAGGAACGTGCGATCACGCCGGCCGCAGAATGGCTGGTCGACAACTTCCACGTCGTCGAAGAACAGATCCGCGAAATTCGCGACGACATGCCGGCAGGTTTCTACAGGGAGCTGCCGAAACTCTCGGACGGGCCGCTCGCGGGGTATCCGCGCGTATTCGGCCTCGCGTGGGGATTCGTCGCGCACACCGACAGTCTTTTCGATCCGGAGACGCTGCGCCGCTTCGTCGGTGCGTACCAGCGCGTCCAGCCGCTGACGATCGGCGAGCTGTGGGCAGTGGCCATCACCCTGCGCGTCGTGCTCGTGGAAAATCTTCGCCGCGCGGCCGACCGCATCGTCACGAGTCGAATTTCCCGCCAGGACGCCGACGCCGCTGCCAATCGTCTTCTCGGAGTGGGCTGCACCGCAGAATCCGCAACCAACGTTCTGCGTCGCTTCGAGCATGTCCGCCTGCGCGCCGCGTTTGCCGTGCAGCTCGTCCAGCGGCTGCGCGATCAGGATCCGGATGTCACGCCGGCGCTGCGCTGGCTCGACGAAAAGCTTGCGGCCCAGGGGACGACCGCCGACGAAATCGTTCGCGAGGAGCACCAGCTTCAGGGTGCGATGAACGTGACGGTGCGCAACATCATCACCAGCATGCACCTGATGTCGGATGTCGACTGGGCCGATCTGTTCGAGGCCATCAGCCTGGTCGATGCCGAGTTGCGCGCGGGAAGCGACTTTGCCGCCATGGATTTCGCGACGCGTGATCGATACCGCCACGAGATCGAATCGCTCGCGCGCGGATCCCGCCACTCGGAGCTCGATGTCGCGCGCCGCGCGATGAGCGCGGCTAATGCGGTGTCGCATCTCGACGTCGCCGACGCTGTCGAACGCGGCCGTCATCAGGATTCCGGTTATCATCTGATTGGCGGCGGCCGCACGGTCTTCGAACGCACGCTCGCATTCCGGGTGCCGCCGCACGAGTGGCTGCCTCGCGCGTACCGCGCCGCCGGCATCGCCGGCTATCTCGGCACGGCGGCGATTCTGACCGCCACTCTTCTTCTGCCCGCAGTGCTCGGCGTCGCGTCCTACGGCGTCGACCGATGGATGCTCGCGCTGCTTGCGGTGCTTGGCCTCGTGCCGGCGACCGATGCTGCATTCGCGCTGCTCAACCGCCACGTCGCGGCGCGTTTCGGCGCGTCGAGGCTGCCCGCTCTCGAGCTCGAGGACGGCATACCGCCGGAGCTGCGCACCATGGTGGTCGTTCCGACGCTGCTGACGACACCGGCGGAGATCGGCGAGCAGATCGAACGGCTCGAGGTCCGCCATCTTGCCAGCGGTGAGGAAGATCTGCGTTTCGCGTTGCTGTCCGACTGGACGGACGCCGCGCACGAGAGCGAGCCGGGCGACGAAATACTCGTCGCCTCCGCCGCTGCGGCCATCGATGTTCTCAACCAGCGCTATCCGCCTGCAGCGGACGGCAAGCGGTTCCTGCTCCTGCACCGCCGCAGGGTCTGGAATGCGGGCGAAGGCGTGTGGATGGGCTGGGAGCGCAAGCGCGGCAAGCTGCACGAGCTCAACCGGCTGCTTCGCGGCGCGCTCGACACCACGTTCGTCGCGATCGGCGGCATCGCGCCGTCTGTGCCCGGCGGCGTGCGCTACGTGATCACGCTCGACGCCGACACGCGCCTTCCACGCGAAGCGGCGCGGCGACTGGTCGGCAAGATGGCCCATCCGCTCAACCGTCCGCGCCTCGATCTGCGCAGCGGACGCGTGGTGGACGGCTATGCGGTGCTGCAGCCGCGCGTGATCCCGTCGTTTCCGATCGGCGGCGAAGGATCGATCTTCCAGCGCGTGTTCTCCGGTCCGGGCGGGATCGATCCGTACGCGTCGGCTGTCTCCGACGTGTATCAGGACCTTTTCGGCGAAGGCTCGTTTACCGGCAAGGGAATCTACGACGTCGACGTCTTCGAGGCCGCACTCGAAGGCCGCATCCCCGAAAACGCCGTGCTCAGCCACGATCTTCTCGAGGGCGTGTTCGCCAGGGCGGGCCTGGTTTCCGACATCGAAGTCGTCGAAGAGTTTCCGTCGCGCTACGACGTAGCCGCTGCCAGGCAGCATCGCTGGGCACGCGGGGACTGGCAGCTTCTGCCGTGGATCATTGGGAAGGGGCGCGCGGCGACGCGCGACGGGAAGGCGCGCGCGGCGACGCGCGACGGGCACGGTAGCGCGGCAACGCGCGACGGCGATTCCGCGCGTGCGGCGATTCCGGTGATCGGACGCTGGAAGATGCTCGACAACCTGCGCCGTACGCTGTCCGCGCCGGCCGCGTTCCTCGCGCTCGCCGCCGGCTGGATGATGCCGCGTCACGCGGCAACGCTGTGGACGGGATGCGTGCTTGCGCTACTCGCGGTTCCCGCGGTCCTGCCGTTACTCGCCGGCATCGTTCCGAGGCGGGCCGGCATCTCCAAGCGAAGTCATCTGCGCTCGATCGCTGCCGATCTCGAGCTCGCGCTGCTGCAGACGGCATTCCTGGTCACGCTGCTCGCGCACCAGACGTGGCTGATGGCCGACGCGATCGTGCGTACGCTGCTCCGACTCGTCGTCAGTCACCGGCGCATGCTCGAATGGCTGACGGCTGCGCAGGCGAAGTTCAGCCTGCCGCTCGATGTTCCCGGGTTTTATCTGCGCATGGCCGGCGGCGTCGGGCTCGCTGCTGCTGTCGCATTGCTGGTGCTCTCGGGCGGGCACGGCGCGGCGCCGGTCGCGTTGCCGTTCGTCGCGCTGTGGGCCTTGTCGCCGGTCGTCGCGCAGTGGGCGAGCCGTCCGCCGGACGTCTTCGGCGCCGGCCAGCTCGACGGGGCCGATCGCATTGCACTGAGGATGGTTGCGCGGCGTACGTGGCGCTTTTTCGAGACGTTCGTCACCGGCGCCGATCACATGCTTCCGCCGGACAATTTCCAGGAGATTCCGAATCCGGCCACCGCGCACCGGACGTCTCCGACCAACCTCGGCCTGTATCTGCTGTCGGTCGCGGCCGCGCGCGACTTCGGGTGGTCGGGACTCGTCGAGACGGTCGAGCGGCTCGAAGCGACGCTTGGGGCCATGGACCGCCTCGAGCGGTTTCGCGGCCACTTCTTCAACTGGTACGCGACCGAAGACCTGCGCACGCTCAGCCCGAAGTACGTCTCGTCGGTCGACAGCGGCAACCTCGCCGGGCATCTGCTCGCGATCGCGAGCACGTGCCGCGAGATGCTCGTCCGGCCGGTCGTCGATGGGCAATGTTTCGCCGGAATTGCCGATGCGCTGAGGCTTGCGACCGAAGCGCTCGGCCAGCTGACCGGGAATCGCCACACGCAGATCGTCACCCGCAAGCATCTCGACGATGCGCTGGCGAACCTCGCGTCGCTGCTCGACAGCCCGCAGCCGCAGGCGCCGTCGGACGTGCTCGCTCATCTGACCCGGCTCGGCGTGCAGGCGGACATCGTCGCCGACATCGCGCGAACCTGGACCGCGGAGCGAAACGACGGAGCAGGTACGGATTTCCTGTTCTGGGTGGACGCGGTCCGTGCGTCGATTACGAGTCACACCCGCGACCTGGATCTTCTGATGCCGCGACGGACGCTGAGCGCTTCAGCCGGTGCAGCCCGCACAAGCTTGCCGCTCGTTGCCGATTCGCACGGCGACGCTTTCGACCGCGAGTCGATTCCGACGCTCGCTGATGTTGCCGATCTTGCCGACGGCTGCGGCGGCTGTGGCGGCTGCGAGGCGGCGCGCTCGCTCGAGCGGCGCGTGACGGCGCTTTCCGACCTCGCCAGGCAGCTGTTCGACCGCATGGAATTCGGATTCCTCCTCGATCCTGCGCGCAACCTTCTTTCGATCGGCTACCAGGTGGCCGAGGGCAAGCTCGATACCAACTGCTACGACCTGCTCGCTTCCGAAGCGCGGCTCGCGAGCTTCATCGCCATTGCCAAGGGCGACCTTCCGGTGCGGCACTGGTTCCGTCTCGGCCGCTCGCTGACGCCCGTGGATCGCGGATCCGCTCTCGTCTCGTGGTCGGGTTCGATGTTCGAGTATCTGATGCCGTCGCTCGTGATGCGCGCGGCAACCGGAAGCCTGCTCGAGCAGACCAGCCGCCTCATCGTGCGCAGGCAGGTCCGCTACGGCAGCGATCGCGGCGTGCCGTGGGGAGTTTCCGAGTCGGCGTACAACGCGCGCGACCTCGAGTTCACTTACCAGTACTCGAACTTCGGCGTGCCGGGGCTCGGTCTCAAGCGCGGGCTGAGCGAGGACGTCGTCGTCGCTCCGTATGCAACCGCGCTGGCCACCATGGTCGATCCCGCCGGCGCCGTGAAGAACTTTGCCCGTCTTGCGGATGCGGGAGCATGCGGCCGCTACGGCTACTACGAAGCCCTCGATTACACGCCGACTCGCCTGCCCGAGGGCAAACCGGTGGCGATCGTCCAGGCGTACATGGCCCATCACCAGGGCATGACGATTCTCGCCATCGCCAATGCGCTCCACGACGGCGAGATGCGTACGCGTTTCCACGCGGACGCGATGGTGCAGGCGACCGAGCTTCTGCTTCAGGAGCGCACGCCGCGCGACGTCGCCGTCTCACGGCCGCGCGCGGAGGAGGTCCACGTTGCTTCCGACGTGCGCGAGTTGGTTCCTCCGATGGTGCGCCGGTTCCGTTCGGCGCACGACCGCATTCCGCGCACGCACCTGCTTTCGAACGGCCGCTATGCCGTGATGCTGACAGCCGCCGGCTCCGGCTCGAGCCGTTGCGGCGATCTTGCGGTGACGCGCTGGCGCGAGGACGTGACGTGCGACGCGTGGGGTTCCTACGTCTTCCTGCGCGACCGCATCGATGGCACAGTGTGGTCCGCCGGCTACCAGCCGACCGCGGTCGACGCCGACAGCTACAACGTGTCGTTCTCCGAAGATCGCGCCGAGATCACGAGGCGCGACGGAACCATCCGCACCACGCTCGAGATTTCGGTCTCGTCCGAGGCCGACGGCGAAGTCCGGCGGGTCTCGCTCGCCAACCTCGGCAACCGCACGCGCGAAATCGAGGTGACTTCCTATGCCGAGATCGTGCTGTCGACCGCAGCCGCCGATCTTGCGCATCCGGCGTTCTCCAAGCTGTTCGTCGAGACGGAATACGTCGAGGCGGTCGGCGCGCTGCTGGCCACGCGGCGTCCGCGCTCGCCCGGCGATCCCCAGGTCTGGGCGGCGCACCTGGCCGTCGTCGAAGGCGAAAGCATCGGGGCACACGAATTCGAAACCGATCGTGCGCGCTTTCTCGGTCGCGGGCGCACGATCCGCACGCCGGTGGCGATCGAAAACGGCGCGTCGCTCGGCGGCACGGTCGGCACCGTGCTCGATCCGGTCTTCAGCCTGCGGCGGTCGGTGCGCATCCCGCCGGGTACCACGGCGCGAATCGCATTCTGGACATTGATTGCGCCCACCCGCAGCGAGGCGATCGATCTCGCCGACAAGCACCACGATGCGACCGGCTACGAACGCGCGGTCACGCTCGCGTGGACGCAGGCGCAGGTGCAGCTCCATCATCTCGGCATCGGCCCGGATGAAGCGCAGTACTTCCAGCGCCTCGCCAACCACGTGCTGTACTCGAATTCGACGCTGCGGCCTTCGTCCGAGGCGCTCGCGCGCAACGGCCTCGGTCAGAACGCATTGTGGCCGCACGGCATTTCCGGGGATCTGCCGATCGTGCTGGTGCGCATCGACGACGTCGGAAATGTCGAGCTCGTGCGCCAGATCCTTCGTGCGCATGCGTACTGGCGCATCAAGCGCCTGTGCGTCGACATCGTGATCCTCAACGAGCGGCCGTCGACGTACCTCGCGGACCTGCAGGGATCGCTCGAAGCGATCGTGCGCGCCGGCCATCTCGAAGGCGATGCCGCATGCGGAACTGTTTACCTTCTGCGAGCCGAGCAGATTTCGGTGGAAGTGCGAACGTTGCTCGCGAGCGCGGCCAGAGTCGTGCTGCGCGGCAGGCGCGGAAGCCTGTTCACGCAGCTCCAGCAGGCCGAAGATGCGCAGCCGGCGGTCGTGCGTGCGCTGCCGGCTCCGCCTGCTCGTGCGATCGTGCACGTACCGCAAAGCACGGACCGGCGCGCGCCCGACCTCGAGTACTTCAATGGACTCGGCGGGTTCGACGACGACGCGCGCGAATACGTCACGGTTCTCGGCGACCGGCAGTGGACGCCCGCCCCGTGGATCAACGTGATCGCCAACCCGTCGTTCGGTTTCCAGGCGTCGGTCGAAGGCGCCGGCTACACGTGGTCGCTCAACAGCCACGAAAACCAGATCACGCCGTGGTCGAACGATCCGGTCGCGAGCCCGCCGGGCGAGGTGCTCTACGTCCGCGACGAAGACAGCGGTGTGCTGTGGTCGCCGACGGCGCTGCCGATTCGCGACCATGGATCCTACGTGTGCCGCCACGGTCAGGGCTACACCCGCTTCGAGCACGACGCGCACGGCATCGCGCTCGAGCTCGTGCAGTACGTGCCGGTGGCCGACCCGGTCAAGATCTCGCGGCTCGTGCTCCGCAATCACACCGGCAAGACCCGGCGTCTGTCGATTACGGCCTACGTCGAATGGGTTCTTGCGGCCACGCGCACGGCAGCTTCGCCGCACCTCGTCACCGAAATCGATGGCAGCACCGGTGCGCTCATGGCGCGCAACTGCTGGCGCACGGAATTCGGTGAACGCGTCGCCTTTGCCGATCTCGGCGGGCGGCAGCTTTCGTGGACGGGTGACCGCGGCGAATTTCTCGGTCGCAACGGCGCGCTCGACCGGCCCGCCGCACTGGCCGGCGGCGAGCCGCTTTCGAATCGTACCGGTGCGGGCCTGGATTCCTGCGCAGCGCTGCAGGGGCGGATCGAGCTCAAGCCCGGCGAGCAGGCCGAGCTCGTCTTCACGCTCGGCGAAGCCGGAAGTGCTGCGGAAGCCCGCGTCCTCGTCGAGCGTTACCGGAACATCGATCTCGACGACGTGCTGCGCACGGTGATCCGGTCCTGGGACGACATCCTCGGCCGCGTCGAAGTGCGCACGCCCGACCGGGCGATGGACATCCTTCTGAACCGCTGGCTGCTCTACCAGACGCTCGCCTGCCGGATATGGGCGCGGGCCGGTTTCTATCAGGCAAGCGGAGCGTACGGATTTCGCGATCAGCTGCAGGACGTGATGGCGATCGCGTCTACGCGGCCCGACGTCGCACGCGAGCAGATCGTCCGCGCCGCAGGCCGGCAGTTCCTCGAAGGCGACGTGCAGCACTGGTGGATGCCGGCCGCCGGACAGGGCGTGCGAACGCACGTCTCCGACGACAGGCTCTGGCTGCCATACGTGGCGGCGCACTACATCGAAGTGACGGGCGACGCGGGGATCCTGGACGAACGCGTCGCGTTCCTCGAGGGCGCCACTCTCGGCAAGGACGAGGCCGATGCGTACTTCCATCCGATTGCATCCGACGTCGAGGCGACAGTCTTCGAGCACTGCGTGCGCGCGATCGAATGCAGTCTTTCGGTCGGTGCGCACGGCCTGCCGCTGATGGGCGGCGGGGACTGGAACGACGGCATGAACCGCGTCGGCGCCGGCGGCAGCGGCGAAAGCGTGTGGCTCGGCTGGTTCCTCGGAGCGACGCTGTCGTCGTTCGCACCTCTGGCCGATGCGCGCGGAGAGCGGGCACGCGCGGCGGCATGGCGAGAGCACGCTGCGGCTCTGGCGACTGCGCTCGAGCGCGAAGCGTGGGACGGAGCGTGGTACCGGCGGGGCTATTTCGACGACGGCACGCCGCTCGGCAGCTCAATCAGCAACGAGTGCCGCATCGACTCGATCGCGCAGTCGTGGGCAGTGATGTCGCGGATGGCGGATCCGTCGCATGCGGCTCTCGCGATGGCTGCCGTCGACCAGCACCTCGTCCGTCGCGACGACAAGCTCGCGCCGCTTTTCACTCCGCCGTTCGACCACACCGACCACGATCCCGGTTACATCAAGGGATACCCCCCGGGCATTCGCGAGAACGGGGGGCAGTATACGCACGCTGCAGCATGGTCGGTGATTGCGTTCGCCGAGCTTGGCGACGGCGACAAGGCAGCCGGGCTGTTCTCACTGCTCAACCCGATCCTGCACGCGAACACCCGCTCCGGCGTGCACCGTTACAAAGTCGAGCCGTACGTGATGCCGGCCGATGTGTACTCCGTGCCGCCGCATGCCGGTCGCGGCGGCTGGACGTGGTACACCGGCTCGGCCGGATGGATGCATCGCGCAGGTCTCGAGTGGATTCTCGGGCTGCGCGTGCGTGGTTCTGTGCTGCGGATCGAGCCATGCGTGCCGAAGACATGGCCGGAGTATGAGATGGTCTACCGTCACGGATCGGCCCGCTACCAGATCGCCGTCGAGAATCCTCGCGGTGCCGGTCGCGGCGTGACGCTGGTCGAGATCGACGGCGTCGCTTCCCGAACCGGTGTCGCGGAAATCCCTCTCGTCGATGACGGCGGAGCTCATCTCGTTCGCGTGGTTCTCGGATGATCGGCAAGGTGAAAGCGAAATGAAGCAACGATCCGCCACTCGCGCAAAACCGCAGGCGCCCGAATCTTCCGCCGCACCAGCTGCATCCGATGCGGCGCGTGCCCACGTCGAGCCCGCATTTCCGATTGTCGGTATCGGCGCTTCCGCCGGCGGCCTCGACGCCTACCGTACGCTGTTCTCGACGCTGCCGGCCGATTGCGGCGCGGCATTCGTGCTGATCCAGCATCTCGACCCTACGCGCAAGAGCCTGACGGCCGAGCTGGTCGGCGGGTACACGATGATGCCCGTCGTGCAGGCCGAAGAGGGGATGCGCGTCGAGATCGATCACGTCTACGTCATTCCGCCGAATACGTACCTTGGCATCCGCGATCGCACGCTGCGGCTGAGCGTGCCCGCCGAGTCGCGCAGCCTGCGCATGGCAGTCGATTTTTTCTTCGAGTCGCTGGCGGCTGCGGAGCACGATCGTGCGGTCGGCATCATTCTTTCCGGCAGCGGAACCGACGGCACCAACGGGCTGAAAGCCATCAAGGCCGCCGGCGGCCTGACGATGGTGCAGGATCCAAAAACCGCGCAACACGACGGCATGCCGCGGAGCGCGATCGCGAGCGCCGATCACGTGCTTCCTGTCGAGCAGATGGCTTCGACGCTGCTTGACCACCTGCGCAGCAACGCCGGCAGTGAGGTCGCTGCCGAAACAGTCCCGAACGCCGTGTCGCATGCGCTCCTGGAAGCGATCGCCGTGCTGCAGGCGCGCACCAGCTTCGACTTCAGCGGTTACAAGAAAGGGACGCTCCAGCGCCGCCTGCAGCACCGGATGAGCCTGCGCCGCATCGCCGCGATCGACGATTACACCGAGCTGCTGCGCACCGATCCGGATGAAGCCTCCGCACTTTTTGCTGATCTTCTGATCAACGTGACCGGCTTCTTCCGCGATCCCGAGGCATGGCAGATTCTGCAGGAGAAAGTCGTACGGCCGATGGTGGCTGCGCAGCCCGTCGATGCCCCGATTCGGGTGTGGGTGCCCGCCTGCGCGTCCGGAGAAGAAGCGTATTCGATGGCGATCGTCTTTCTCGAAGAGCTCGAACAAGCGGGCAAGCGCTGCGAGCTTCAGATCTTTGCTTCGGACCTCGATACGGACGCGCTCGAGACCGCGCGCGCCGGCATCTATCCGGCAGCGGTTGTGAAGAACCTCGGGCCCCGGCGGACGGCCCGCTACTTTCTGCAGACCGAGCACGGCGTACGCGTCAGCAAGCAGCTTCGCGACACGGTGGTTTTCGCGCAGCAGAGCCTGGTGCGCGATCCGCCGTTCTCGAAGCTCCAGCTCGTCAGTTGTCGCAACCTGCTGATCTATCTCGAGCAGCCGGTGCAGGACCGGCTCATTCCGCTCCTGCATTTCGCGCTGGTGAACGGCGGCTGTCTTTTCCTCGGGAGCGCCGAAGGCATCGGTCCGCACACGGACCTGTTCGAGGCCATCTCCGCAAAGTGGAGGATTTATCGACGCATCGGCCGGGCGCGTCACGAGCGGCTCGAGTTTCCGATCAGCGGTGCGCATCTGCCGATCGTGCACGGAAGAATACCCGGCCCGCCGACACCGGCCCGCCTGGCCGCGCTCGCGCAGACCCTGATGCAGCGTTACTCGCCGGCCTGCGTGATCATCAACCGCATCGGCGAGATTCTCTATTTCCACGGACCGACCGACGATTACCTGACGCGCCCCGACGGTTTGCCGACCAGGGATCTGATCGGCCAGGTGCGCGAGGGACTGCGCAGCAAGCTGCGCGGCGCGGTTCGCGACGCCATCCACGGCAAGCAGAAGGTGGTGGTCAGCGGCGTGCACGTGCGCCGCGGCGACAGTTTTCCACGAGTCCGCATCGTCGTGGAGCCGCTGCCGTCGACGACCGAGACCGAGAGCCTGTGGCTCGTCGTCATGGAAGACGAGACCGAATCCGACGACGTCGGGACGGCACCGCCGGCGTCCGGAGAAGACATCGCCCACGTGCAGCAGCTCGAGTACGAGCTTCGCGCGACCAAGGAAGATCTTCATCAGACGATCGAAGAGCTGCGCGCATCCAACGAAGAGCTGATGTCGAGCAATGAGGAGCTGCAGTCGACCAACGAGGAGCTGGAAACGTCGAAGGAAGAGCTGCAGTCGCTCAACGAAGAGCTGACGACGGCCAACAGCCAGCTCGAGAACAAGATCGGCGAGCTCGAAGCGAGCAACAACGACCTCGACAACCTGCTCGCCAGCACCAACATCGCGACGCTGTTCCTCGACACGCAACTTCGTATCCGCCGGTTCACGCCGGCTGCCACGCGACTGTTCAGCCTGATCGCGGCGGATATCGGCCGACCGCTTTCCGACATTGCCCAGCGCTTCCGCGATCCGGCACTGCTGTCGGATGCGGCGCTGGTGCTGACCGAGTCGGTCACCCCGCGGCAGGAGGTCCAGGCCCAGGACGGCCGCTGGTACGTGCGCCAGGTGCTTCCGTACCGCACGCGCGACAACCGCACCGAAGGCGTCGTCATCACGATGTCGGACGTCGCGGCCGAAGCGATCGAGGAAGCCCGCCTGTACGCGGAAGCGATCGTCGACACGGTGCGCGAACCGCTGCTGGTGCTCGACGGCGATCTTCGCGTGGTCTCGGCCAACCGCTCCTTCTATTCGACCTTCAAGGTGTCGAGCGCGGATACGGCCGGTCGCTCGCTGTACGAGCTCGGCGGCGGCGAATGGGACATCCCGCAGCTGCGTACGCTGCTCGGCGAGGTGCTTCCCAAGCAGCACGTGATGAACGATTTCCCGATGAAGCATGATTTCCTGACCACTGTCGGTCCGCGCAACCTGCTCCTCAATGCGCGCGCGCTGCTGCGTGGCGGAGACCGGCCCGGTCTCATCCTGCTCGCCATCGAGGACGTCACCGAGCGCATGCAGCTCCAGTCGGTGCTGCGCGAAAGCGAAGACCGCACCCGCAACGCAGAAGAAGCGAGGCGCCGCCACTCCGAGCTCGCGCACAGCCAGCGCATCAGCACGGTCGGCGAGCTCGCAAGCGGGCTCGCGCACGAGCTCAACCAGCCGCTCGCGGCCATCGCGAACGAGGTCGAGGCGTGCGTGCGTTACCTTCGCGCCGGCAAGGCGGACCCTGTCAAGCTGTTGTCGCTGCTCGGCGAGGTTTCCAGCGAGGCGCTGCGCGCCAGCCAGATCGTCTCGCATCTGCGCAGCTTCATCGAAAAGGGATCCCCGACCTTCGAGCTGGCCGATCTCAACGACATCGCCAGAGACGTGGCGCGGCTGATGCGGCACGAGATCGAAAGCGCGCAGGTCTCTCTCGAGATCGACGCCGCGCGGCGTCAACTCCCGATCAATGCCGATCGTATCCAGATCGAACAGATCATCGTGAACCTGATCCAGAATGCGATCGACTCGCAGCGCACCGTTCCCGGCGAATTGCGCAAGATCCGGCTGACGACCAGGGCCGCATCCGGAATGGCCGAGCTCTCCGTCCGGGACAACGGCCCGAGGATGGCCACGGCGGATGCGGAGCGCATGTTCGAGCCGTTCTTTACGACCAAGGCCGAAGGGCTCGGCATGGGACTGGCGATCAGCCGAAGCATCATCGAAGCGCACCGCGGACGGGTGTGGGCGGAAACGCCGGGCACAGGCGATCGCGGAACCACCGTGTGTTTCTCGCTTCCGCTGCAGCGGCCGGGGCGCAAGCGAAGCGCCGGCTGAGACATGTCCCCGCAACGACGATCTCGCGCATAGGTAGAACCACGCGCGTAGTTTTCCGACCTCCCCGGATTCCTACGTGCGTAGTATTGTCGGGGATGAGAACGCATCTATCATCCGGAGCGAGCCACGAGGAGCGAAGCGCGTGACAGAACAGGCAGCAACGGTCTTTGTCGTCGACGACAACGTGAGCGTCCGCAACTCGATCTTCGAATTGCTGACTTCGGTTTCGCTGCCGGTCGAAACTTTCGCGACTTCCGAAGAGTTCCTTGCCGCGTACCGGCCGGAGCGGCCGGGTTGCCTGCTGCTCGACGTGAGGCTGAAAGACGGTAACGGCCTCGATCTTCAGGACGAGCTCCAGCGGCGGCGCGCGACCCTTCCGGTGATCGTGCTGACCGGGCACGGCAACGTGCCGATGTCGGTGCGGGCACTCAAAGCCGGAGCGTTCGATTTCCTGCAGAAGCCTCCGCCGCCGGCGGTACTGGTCGAGAGAGTCCAGGCTGCGATCGGAAGCGACCGGGCCGCGCGCGCGCTGCTGTCGGAAAAACAGGTCGCCCTGAATCGCCTGTCGTCGCTCACGCCGCGCGAACGCGACGTGATGTCGCTGCTGGTGGCAGGCGAGACCTCCAAGGATGTCGCGTCGACGCTCGGGCTGAGCGTGCGGACCGTCGAAGGACATCGCCGCCGCGTCCTGTCCAAGCTCGACGTCACGTCGGCTGCGCAGCTCGTGCGCGTCGTGATGACGGCCAGAGCCGCCTGATCCGTTATTCCCCGGTCAATCGATCCCGCGAGGAAGATGGCCAAGCGCGCCGTCTTCCTCGCGGGGGATGGAGAGTATCGCCGGCAAATGTCCCGCCAGGGAGGAGAATAAGGGACATTGCCTCCGACTCTCTACAGCGATGTGTCAGTGTGCGACATGTCGCACTCTAGCCGCGTCACGATTCGCGACAAGAACGAACTTCTACTTGCGTAGAACTACGCGGGACGACCAGTGCGCAGACGCTGATGCACGCCCCGATCGCGCCCGCGTAGCTTCACGCGCGTACTTCTCCGATCTTTCGGACTTCCGCCAGTGCCGTAAGCTGGGCGAAGTTCGAACAAGGAGAACTTCATGATGAACAGAATTCATTCCACGGTTTCTTTCGGGTTGGTCCTCGGTGTGCTCGCAACGGCTTCGGTCGTCGCGGCCGAGACGTCAACAGTCACCACAAAGTCCACGACCTATGTTGGTACGGTGTCGGAGGTCAATCCGGCGACCTCGACGATCGTCCTGCACTCGGAGGCATCACCCACTCCGGTAACGTACAGCTACACGAAGGAGACGACCTTCGTGGATTCGACCGGCAAGGTCGTCTCGCAGGAAACGATCCGCAACTCGCCGGTCACGGTCGAGTACGCAACGGAAGGCGGCGTGACGGTTGCGCGCCGCGTCGTGCAGACCGGACCGAGTGTCGTCGTGACACCGCCGGCGGCAGGATCGGTTCACGAGAAGACGACGACCCGTACCGAAACCACGCACTGATCTAACCCTCTTCGGAGAGCAGAACCCTTGGGCGCGCCGTCATTGCGGCACGCCCGAGGGCGCCCCGGACCCCTTCTCTTCGGCCTTCCCGAAAAGGAAATTCCAATGAACAAGCTTCTTGTCGCCTTCAGCGTTCTCGCGTTCACTACGGTGGCCTCCGGCTGCAGCTGCGAGCGTCGCACCACCACGACCACGCACGAGAGCGTGCAGAGCGTCCCGGCCGAGCCGGTCGTCGTGGAAAAACGGACCTCGACTCACGTGGAAACACATACGACCGAGTAGGCAGGACCGACCCGTTCTTTGCGAGCGCGCGTCCGTTCGACGCTCGCGTCGAGCGGTGACCGCTGTCACGGAGAGAATGTCTCTTGATCTAGGAAAAGCAGCGGGAGACAGTCCCGCAAGGCGTTGAGCTGTGCCCCAGCAATCCCCACAGATGACCGAGCAAGCAGCTACCGTCTTCGTGGTCGACGACGACGCGGCCGTTCGCCGTTCGCTCTGCGAGCTGTTCGCGTCGGTGTCGCTTCCGGTCGAGGCGTATTCGTCCAGCCGCGAGTTCCTGGATGCCTTCGATCCGCGTCGCCCAGGCTGCCTGCTTCTCGACATGCGACTGAAGGAAGGCAGCGGTCTCGATCTCCAGGACGAGCTGCGCCGGCGCGACGTGCGCCTGCCGATCATCGTGCTGACGGGGCATGGCGACGTGGCGAGCTCGGTGCGCGCGCTCAAGGCAGGAGCGTTCGATTTCCTCCAGAAGCCTCCGCCGCCGGCGGAGCTCCTCGACAGAATTTACGCTGCGATCGAAAACGATCGCGCCGCACGCGAAGCGGCCTCGCGGCGGGCCGAAGGGCTCGACCGCCTTTCGTCGCTGACCCCGCGCGAGCGGGAAGTGATGGCGCTCCTGGTCGCGGGCAGTACCTCCAAGGAAGTCGCCTACGACATGGGCATCAGCGTGCGCACCATAGAAGGGCACCGGCGCCGGATCCTGTCGAAGCTGCAGGTGACGTCGGCGGCGCAGCTCGTGCGCTTCGTGATGAATGCGCGCGGCGACAAGACCGAAGACTGAGGAAAGGGTGTTCGTGGATTGGTGTGGGTGTCGATGCCGCTACCGACGATGGCTTTGTTGTTACGATGCGCAGCACGGCCAGCGCGCTATGTGGCTGCTGCAGCGAACATTCCCCGGGGAATGTGACCCAGGTTTCGTCTGATGCATCAGCGCTCAGAGTGATCGGTGTCTTGAGCATCTGCAGCGGGGCGCGACGGCGACGGATCCGAAGGTTTGTCGGATAGTACGCGCGCGGCGTCGCGCAACGTCAGCGGGACGGCAAGGTCGAGAGTGCTCTGCTCGACCTCGCGCACTCATCTGGTCGCGTCCTGCCGGGCGCGAATCACGGCCAGCTATGACACTTTTGTTATCGAAGCGTCGTCGCGATGTCGATTTCGCTTGACGCGGTTTTTCGTCGCTTGACGTCGCGTATAGCGAAGCGAAACGGAGCGCACGGATTTTTTCGCCGACTTCGAGCGTTACGCCGCTCGGATCTCGCGGCTTGTCGCGACAGGCGCATGTCTCTGAGCGGTCGCGTCCTTGGGACGAACGACGCCTGAAAAACCCGTGTTACAAGGGTCGTCATGACGACATCCTTCGACAGCGTTGCAAAACTCTCCGAACAGGAACTGCTCGATCACTTCGAGTGCCTCGTCGCTCGCGACCGTCGTACTACTGCGGCGCTTCTCGTCGCCATCGCCGAGATCGACGAGCGCAAGCTCTGGGCCAAGCATGCCTGCTCCTCCATGTTCAGCTTCTGCATGGAGCGCTTCCACATGTCGGAGCAGGTAACTGCGAAACGGCTCTGGGCTGCGCGTACGGCGCGCCGCTTTCCGGTCGTGCTGGACCTGGTCGCACGCGGCGAGCTGCATCTCAGCGCGATCCATCTGCTGGCCAGGCATCTGACGACCGAGAACCACCTGCGAGTGCTCGAGCGCGCCAGGCACAAGAGTTCGCGCGAGGTCGAGCGGCTGGTTGCCGAGCTGGCGCCGCGAGCGGATGTGGCGTCGCGTATTCGTGCGATGCCCAGGGCTCGCGCAGGGTGCGCGGCGAACAATGGGCCGGCGGTGGCAGCGCCAACGTTGGACGACACTGCGATCGCTCCACCGTCAGCGCAGCCGGCAAAAGTGACGAAGCCGATCGTTCCGCTCAGCCCGCGTCGTTACAAGATCGAGATCACCGTAGACGAAGCCACGCACGACAAGCTCCGGTCGCTTCAGGATCTGCTCGGCCGCTCGGCGACCGGTCGCGACGCAGCCGCGATCATAAGTCGTGCGATCGACGTGCTGCTCGTCCGGACACTCGCGCGCAAGGCAGGCTCGACCGATCGACCGAAATCGACGACGTCGCCGAAAGAAAAATGCACCGATCGACCGGGGTCGACCACGTCGACGAACGCGGAATGCCCCGACTGTCCCGCCACAATGCCCGCGGCCGATACAGCCGCTTCGCAGCGAGAACAGCGATCCCGGACAATCCCCGCAGCCGTGCGGCGTGAGGTATGGCGACGCGACTCGGGACGCTGCCGCTACGTAGACGGCCGCGGACGTCGCTGCCGCGAGACGGGCAACATCGACTTCCACCACAAAGCTCCGTTCGCCATGGGCGGACCTCCTACGCCGGCTAACATCGAGCTGCGCTGCGCGGCACACAACCAGTATCAGGCCGACCTCGACTTCGGCCGCGCCTTCATGCACGCGAAGCGTGGCAATCTCGCCGATGCGCGAACATTCCCCGGGGAATGTCGTGCCGTCGACGGCGGCGCGATGGCGGCCGCTCCGTGAAGACGTCGGAAGACGTCGTCGGAGTCCGGATCTTGTCGATGTAGATTGTCCTGGTAGCGAAGGCGCGCGCGAATTCCTCGCGCGTTCGCCGAACATACCGACGACCGTCTGCTCGGACCGAATCCACCGAAGCGACAGGAGTCAGACAAACGCGACGGCGAGGTGCGACAGAAATCAGACACGCGACGGTGAGGCGCGACAGGAATCAGACACGCGACGGCGAGGTGCGACAGAAATCAGAAAGGCGACGGGCGAGGTGCGACGCCCCATCCGCAGGACGTCCCAAGTCTCCCATCGCTGGCAGCAGTGGTCTGGGCCTGGAAATCAGGCTGGTTGCGCGCGGCTCCAGGACCTCGAAGGACCCATACCAACCCGCGACGAGCCCGAAAAACTCGTCGGGCGAAGGACTTCGCAGCCCATGCCGTCGCGAGACGCGCGGCATGGGCTGCGAAGCTTTCCGTCAGGCCATACCCTGCTTGACCAGCAGGACGGCCGCCTGGGTCCGGTTGCGGACTTCGATTTTGCGGAAGATCCTCTTGAGCTCCGATTTCACCGTCTCGGTGGAAATGCCGAGGCGAACCGCCATCTCGGAGTTCGTCAGTCCGTCGCAGATCAGGCGCAGCACGTGTTTCTCGCGCTCGGTCATCGCCCGGCGCGGTGCGGCGGAGTCGATCGCGATCACCCGGTTTTGCGGCGCGGCGGCCGACCGCTGCGGGATCGAGCCGTTGGAGTGCGGATTGGAGAAGCTCGGAGAGGAATTGTTTGTGATGCTCATGAGTTGGCTACCTTTCTTGTTCGCGCGGGTTGGCTGAAATTGTGCGGATTGTATTGCCGGCGCGCCGGTCGCAGGGAACGATTCGGCCGGCAGCGCGCGTTGCTCTCCGCGGGAATCGCGCTTGCCAGTCACTCTAGTCGACTCGTCGCGGCTGCCTAGATCGGAATGTTGCGCGCGCAGAACTACGCGCGTAGGGCCACCCACGTAGTTTTGCGATCTTACCCGGCGCCCTGCGGAAGGTTACAAGCAGGGCATGAAGCCAGCGACGACGACTGCTGAATCCGCCGCTCCCGGTCCTTCCGCGGACCCGCGGGCTTACGCCATGCTTCTGCGACGCGAGCATTCCAGCCCGCACTCGGACATTCCACCCGAGCGCCGGCTGCTCGTTGCGCTGATGCGCGACGCGATGCGGTGCATCGACAAGTACCGGCACGCGCGCGATTCGCAAGGCAGGCGCCGCTTCGAACAGGATGCCGAGTGGATCCTCTCGAACGATGCAAGCTGGGTCTACGCGTTCGTTCGCGTCTGCGAAGCTCTTGATCTGGATCCCCCGGCGGTTCGCCGTTCGCTCGGCCTGCTGCCAGGCGACACCGATCGGCCGGCCGGCCGCGCAACGATCGCAACCATCGCCCCCTCGGCGCTGCAGGAAAGGAGACTCCCGTCATGCTGAATTACGCCGTTACTTTTTTCGTGATCGCCCTGATCGCTTCGGTGCTCGGCTTTGCCGGTGTCGCCGGCATGTCGATGCAGATCGGCTGGCTGTTCGCGGTCATCGCTGTCGTGCTGCTCGTTGTCTCGATGATCTCGGGCGGCGGTCGCGGATTGCTGCGAAGGTCCTGAGAAGATTCATGCCGATCGTTCGCAACGTACTGTGGGTGCTGGTCGGGGTGGTCGTCGGGCAGGCCATCTGCCTCGCCGGTGGCCGCGACACGCTCGCGCTGACTGCGAACGACACGATCTCTTTCGCGAGCCTGACTGTCTTCGTGATGCTGCTCGTCACCTCGCGCGAGCGGTGGCCGTCCGCGCCGGCAGCGCTCTGAGTCCAATCCGATGACGACGGAGAACGGTTCGACCGGATCCGCGGGATCCGGCGAATCCGCCGGCTTGCCGAACGATGCCACCGCCAACGGGGCCGGTGCATCCACAGCCAAAACGTTCCGGCAGTTCCGCGATATCTCCAAAGCGTTCTTCGCATCGAGCCAACAGCGCAAGGCGCGAGGCTTTCTCGTCGTGCTGCTTGCGCTCGCGCTCTCGGTCGGCGGCGTCGAGGTCCTGATCAGTTACGCGGGCCGCGATTTCATGACCGCGATTGCGAAGAAGGATTCGGGCGCCTACTGGCGCCTGCTCGGAATCTATCTCGGAACCTTCGCGCTGGCCGTGCCGCTCGGCGTCTATTACCGCTGGACCGAGCACCGCCTCGCGCTGCTGTGGCGCGAATGGCTCGCCTCGCACCTGATCCAGCGCTACTTCAACAACCGCGCGTACTACCGGCTTCGCGGATCCGACGGCGTCGACAACCCGGACCAGCGAATCAGCGAAGACGTCCGCAACTTCACGGAAAATTCGCTCTCGTTCCTGCTGATCGTGCTCAACTCCGGCGTCACGCTGGTCGCTTTCCTCGGCGTTCTGTGGGGAATCTCGGGGCTTCTGGTCGCGGTGCTGTTCGGGTACGCGATTGCCGGCACGATCCTGAGCGTGCTGATCGGCAAGCGGCTCGTGCGCCTGAGCTTCCAGCAGTACCAGAAGGAAGCCGACCTGCGTTACGGCCTCGTGCGCGTTCGCGACAACGCCGAGTCGATCGCGTTCTACCGCGGCGAGAGCCGCGAGCAGAACGATCTCGGAGCGCGGCTCGGCAAAGTCGTCGCCAATACCGGCCTCATCATCAACTGGAACCGGCGGCTCGCGTTCTTCACCACGCCCTACAACTACGCGGCATTCGTGCTTCCGCTGGCCGTCGTTGCGCCGATGTTCATGCAGGGGCGGATCGAGTTCGGCGTGGTCACGCAGGCTGTCGCAGCCTTTGCGCAGGTGCTGGCCGCGGTTTCGCTCATCATCACCAAGTTCGAAGGCCTGAGCACCTATCTTGCCGGCGTGCAGCGTCTCGGCGCGCTGTGGGACAATCTCGACGACTTCGATGCCGACGAAGCGCGAGCCGCGCTCGAGGCCGGCGAGCAGCTCGACGAGGACAGCCGCTTCATCCGCCTGGACGGCCTCACCGTGTGTACGCCCGCGTCGTCGGGTCCGACGAAGACGCTCGTCGAAGAGCTGTCGTTCGACCTGCGGCGGCGCCAGAGCCTGCTCATCATGGGACCGAGCGGAACCGGCAAAAGCTCGGTCTTGCGCACCATCGCCGGCCTGTGGCCGAGCGGCGGGGGTTCGCTCGAGCGTCCGCCGCTCATCGAGCTGATGTTCCTGCCGCAGCGTCCGTACATGGTCGACGGCAGCCTGCGCGATCAGCTCCTGTATCCGTATCCGAAGCAGAAGCTCACCGACGACCGGATTCGCGAGGTTGTCGAGCAGGTCAATCTCGCGGACGTGTTCGCGCGGGTCGACGACGATCTCGACCGCGTGGTCGACTGGACCAACGTGCTGTCGATCGGCGAGCAGCAGCGCATCGCGTTCGCGCGCCTGTTCCTGCGCAAGCCCCGCTTCGCGTTCCTCGACGAAGCCACCAGCGCGCTCGACGAGGACAACCAGCATTCGCTTTACGAAATGCTGCAGAAGTCGGGCATCGGCTTCGTCAGCGTCGGGCACCGGCAGACGCTTGCCCAGTACCACGAGCGAATCCTGCATCTGGAAATCGACGGCACGTGGGAGGTCCAAGACGCGGCGGCGGCCGGAGAGCCGGAGTCGCTGTCAGCTGCTTAAGAGCGGCCTCGGCCGCTCGTCGGATGGATGCGGCCTCGGCCGCTCGTCGAATGGCTGCGGCCTCGGCCGCTCGTCGGATGGACGCAGCCCCGGCTGCTCTCCGCGTAGATACACGTGCGTAGTAGTGCGAGCTTACCGCCCTGCCGCAGGGTGCGTAGAGTACGGTATGTCCGCCGACAGTCCCGTTACCTCTTCTCTCGAACACCTCGTCTCAGCCAGTCACAGCATCCTGTCCAAGCGCATCGACCTGGTTCTGCTCGAAGTCCAGGAAATCGTTTCGCGTTCGCTGACGGGTGCGGCACTTGCGGGGATCTGCATGCTTCTGGCCGCCGGCGCGTGGTTCGCAGTCGCCGGCGCGGGCGTTCTGCTGCTGATCCCGGATTCGGCCGCGACGCTTCGCCTGTTCACGTTCGGCCTCGTCAACTGCGCAGGTGCGCTCGGCTGCGCGATGATGCTGACACGCTTCGGCCAGTCGGCTCGCACCCGCGCACCCAGGGCCAGCCATGACGCACACCACACGCTGGATGCGAATCCAGCGATCGAGAGCATCTGAGCCATGGACAACCCCGACTACAGCGAAGAGCGCGAAGAGCTCCTTCAATCGATCGAGCACGACCGGGAAGAAGTGCGCGTTGCGCTCCATGAGCTGAGCGACGCGGCCGGGCACAAGCTCGACGTGAGCGACCGCATCCGGTCCTCGCCGCTGACGTGGGCACTCGGCGCATTCCTGATCGGTGCGTGGCTCGGCGACCGTACCGCGTCGCACGAGAGCGCCCATCGATCCTGGCGAGACGCCTGAGAAGAGGGAGACAAACGATGATGACAGAATCTGCCACCGAGCCGCGCCTTCTGACGACGAGCGAGCCGCAAGCCCAATCGGAGATCGATGCGCTCGGCTCGGGTCTCAAGGACCTGGAAATGCAGGCCCGCGCATTCGTTCACGAGCGACCGATCGTCGCCGTGCTGGTCGCGGCCGGCCTCGGCTACCTGCTCGCACGCCTCGCGTCGCGGACATCGCGGTGAAAATCGTGCGCGATTCCGACACCAACGAAGAAGCACCGACCGCAGGCGCCCAGCCGCTACTGCGCGACCTGCGCTCGATCGGCCATCACGCGCGGCAGCTCCAGCACAACGCGGCGACGCTTGCGACGGAAGTCCAGAGCGCGAGCGACGACCTCGAGCGATACGTCACCGATCGCGTCCGCCGTCAGCCGTACAGTACGCTCGGAGCGGCCGCCGGGATCGGTTACGTGCTCGGCGGCGGCCTGCGGTCCTCGCTCACAATGATGATGCTCGGCGCTGCAGCGCGAATCGTCGCGGGTCAGCTCGTGCGCGAGCTCTCAAGCATGGCCGGACAGATGGGCTCGCGGCCGGTTCCGCCAGAGCCTGCCGGCACGCCGGCCCTCGAGCCGGTCACCTGAGCCCTGGCCGGTACGAGGATTCGCCATCGCAATGAACGACGGCGCCAATACCTCCGGAAGCTTCGATCTGCGCGCCATCGCCGCCGCCACGGCGGTCGTGATCGCGATGGTCGCGGTCGCAGCCGTCGCGTACGAGCTGCTCGACGTCCTCCTGATGATGTTCGTCGGCGTCGTCGTCGCGGCGGCGCTTCAGCCGTGGCACGGCGCGCTTTGCCGGCGCGGTATCCCGAAAGGCCTTGCGGTCCTGCTCCTCTATGTGTTCCTGCTGCTGGCGCTTACGCTCGTCGCGTTTGCCGTCGGGCCGATGCTGTTCGACCAGCTCGGTACGTTCGCAGCCGCACTGCCCGAGAACTACGGCAAAGCCCGCGCGCACCTGCAGGGAAGCGGCACCGGCCTGTTTCGATTTATCGCTGCGCGTCTTCCGCCGTTCGAGCGACTTGCTCCGGCTCTGACGGATCTGGCGCCGCAACTCGTTGCGGGCACTCTCGGCGTCACCACCAGCATCGTGAAGATCCCGGTCTACTTCGTCAGCGTGCTGGCGATCGCGTTTTACTGGACGCTCGAGCTCCCGCGCTTCGAGCGCGTGGTGGTTTCGATGATCCCCGTCGAAAGCCGGCCGCGCGCGCTCAACATCTGGCATGAGATCGAGCTGCGGCTCGGCGGTTTCCTGCGAGGTCAGGGGCTCGCGATGTTTTTCATCGGTGTGGCTTCTGCAGCCGGTTACGCGCTGATCGGTCTGCCGAACGTGCTCGCGCTCGGTGTGCTGGCCGGGCTTCTCGAAGCCGTGCCGCTCATCGGTCCATTGCTTGCGGTCGCGCCCGCTCTGCTGGTGGCTCTGCCGCTCGGCGGCCACAGCGTGCCGTTCGTCATAGCGTTCGCCGTGCTGCTGCATCTGGTCGAGAGCAATGTGCTGATCCCGCGCATCATGCACCGCACCGTCGGCGTGAGCGCGCTCGTCAGCCTGGTGGCAATCCTCTCGTTCGGCACGCTGTATGGGATCGCCGGAGTTTTCGTCGCCATTCCGATGGCGGCCGTGATCCAGGCGCTGCTCGATACGCTGTTCGTCAACGCCGACGTGCAGCCGACCGGAGCGATCGACGACCCGACCGACGACCTGCGCGTCCACGTGCGCTCGATCGGCCAGCAGGCCCGGTCGCGGCTTCGGGGTCGCACCAGCCGGATGGGAATCGATCCGGCGTCGGCCGACCATGTGGTGGACGCCGTCGATCAGCAGATCGAAGCAGCGGTCAAACGCGTCGAGACACTGATCGCAGCGGACGACGCGCCCGGAGCGCCCGCAACGCAGCGACTCGAGGAAGCGGTGCAGGAAGTGGAGACGCTGAACGTTGCCGCACACGATGCGGAACAGGAAACGTCTGCCGCGAAACCCTGAGCGGGCGGCGAAGGTTCACGGCCTCAGAGTACGAGGTCGACCGTGCGCACGGAGTGGAAACGGCGCCCCACGTCTTCCCAGTCGACGAGCTTCCAGAACGCGCTGACCCAGCTCGCCTTCACGTTCTGGTACTGCAGGTAGTAGGCGTGCTCCCACATGTCGAGAACCAGCAGCGGAATCGTTCCGTTGCCGATGTTGCCCTGATGGTCGTAGATCTGCTCGACGACCAGTCGCTGGCCGACGGCCTCCCAGGCCAGGGCTCCCCAGCCCGAACCCTGAACGTTGGTTGCCGCTTCGATCATCTGACTGCGCATCGCATCGAAGCCGCCGAAGCATTCGTTGATCGCAAAACGCAGCTCGCCGTCGGGCTCGCCGCCGCCATGCGGACTCAAGTTGCGCCACAGCAGCGAGTGCAGCACGTGACCCGAGACGTGGAACGCGAGGCTTTTCTGAAGCTGGTTGATGGTCTCGAAGTGGCTGCTTGCGCGCGCCGTCGCAAGCTTGCCGAGCGTTGCATTCGCGCCGGCGACGTACGCCGCGTGATGCTGGCTGTGATGGAGCTCGAGCATCTGCGCCGAGTAGTGCGGCTCGAGCGCGGAATAGTCGTAAGTGAGCTCGGGTAAAACGTAGGTTTTCATGTCCGGTTGTACGACGCTCTCCGGTGCGTCCGATAGAGCGCAGAACTACGCGTACCGCCCGGATGCGGACTGTCAGGCTGCACAGGCCGCGCATGCCCGTACAACCACGTGCGTAGAAGTCCCGCCTTACCGATCGCCCGGAGCAGCCCTATACAGGAGGGACCATGCACGGTGTCGACCTGCACCGCAGATCCGAGCCATTTCGTGCATGCCAAGCATCTTCATCCCGCGATGACGGTGGTCACCCCCGGAAGGCACAACAGAAGGAGATCGCGATGAACTGGGATCAGATTGAAGGAAAGTGGAAAGAGCTCGCCGGCGGCGTCAAGGAACATTGGGGCAAGCTCACCGACGACGAGCTGACGGAGATCGGCGGCAAGCGAGACAGGCTCGCCGGCGTGATCCAGTCGAAATACGGCCTCGCCAAGGAAGCCGCCGAAGAACAGATCACGAGGTTCGAAAAGAGCCTCGACAAGGTCGTCCACTGATTACGCCTGTTCGCCGTCGGCCTGGCCGAAGGCGAATGCTCCGACGATCGCCCGCCGTGCAGACATTCTCTCTGCCGGCGGGCGCGTCACGCACTGCACAAGCTCCCGCCCGCTCGAGCCGGCATCCGGCAGCAAGGAAAAACAAACATGATTTCGAAATCCGCCATTCTCACAAAAGGTCGCGCCGGCTCGCTTGCCGCGCTGCTTGCCATCGCTTTCGCAACTCCGGCACTGGCCGCCAACGCTCCGGCCGATGCGTGGATCACCACCAAGGTGAAGATCTCGCTGGCGACCACCGAGGGCGTCAGCTCGACCAACGTCAACGTCGACACGGTTGACCGCCAGGTCACGCTGCACGGTACGGTGAATACCGATGCCGAACGTCAGGCTGCCGAGCGCACGGCGAAGGCCGTTCAGGGCACTGCCGGCGTCCGCAATCTTCTGCAGGTCGTACCGGCCCGGCAGGAAGCTGCGGTCGAAGAAAAAGACGATGCGATCAGCCAGCGCGTGACCGCAGCTCTTTCGGGCGACCCGTCGCTCAAGGACAGCACGATCACGGTGCAGTCGGTCAACAAGGGTGTCGTCCTGCTGATGGGCAAGGCGACGACGCTCAGCGACCAGCTGACGGCGATCGAGATCGCGACGGCAGTCAAGGGCGTACGCCGCGTCGCAAGCGAGATCCAGAGCCAGGAAACGCTTGCCGATGCCGACGTCTGGATGGAGCGCAACGTTCCGGTCGGCACCCAGCCGGCGACCACGCGAAGCGCAGCCAACGACCTCTACATCACGTCGATGGTCAAGATGCGGCTGCTCGGCAACGCTGCGACTCCGGCGATGGAAATCAACGTGGATACGCGCGCGGGCGTCGTAACACTGTTCGGCATGGTTCCGACTGCCGAGAGCAAGTCGATCGCCGAGGCCGAGGCCAAAAAGGCCGGCGGCGTCGCATCGGTGAAGAACGAGCTCCAGGTCGTGCCGAATGCCAATCAGCCGACGATCGAAGCCAAGGATGACGTGATCCAGGGCAACGTGAAGACCAATCTCGCTCGCCACGCGGAGCTCATCAGTGTGAGCAGCGAAGTGAAGAACTGCGTCGTGCGGCTGACCGGAAGCGTGGCTTCGGGCACCGACCGCGTGCAGGCGATGCAGGTTGCCCGTGCGACCAGGGGCGTGTGTTCGGTCAGCGGCGATCTCGTTATTCGCTGACCGTAGGATAGGCTCCGCGCCGCGATGCTGCCGGGGGCAACGTCGCGGCGCGGGTGCCGATTCTATCTGAAGGAACGTCCGGCTGTCCGCTCAGCGCTCGTAGCTGATCGCGACGTCTGCGTTCTCGCCGTCCAATCTTTCCGTCAGCATGCGGTCGGCCGGGCCGCTCGAGAAGAATGCCCTCTCGAACATCGCGGTCGCAGCGGCCTCGCCGAGCTCGATCTGGCGCCCGTGCGCCATCCACGTCGGACCCGGAAGCGGGCAGATCGGCTCGCACGCCGAAGCGGTCGTGTCGACACCGGCCGCAGCGCCGCCGAGAAAATCATCCGGAATCGTGACTTCCAGTGTCACCGGCCGCGGCGAGCCCGGCGGGATCAGCGACGGACAGGCGAGCGCGTCGTCGGCGTTGATGCTGTCGTCATGCAGGAAATCGCTGATGAAGTTGGTGTGCAGGCCGCCGTCGAGCGACACGAGATACTTCTCGGGGTTTGCGTCCGAATAGGCGGCGAGATGATTGCTCGTCGGCAGCGTGACGATGTCGGCCGTGCCAGAGACGATCATCAGCGGGGCCGTGCCGCCGGAATAGAACTCGTGCTCGAAGAAGCACGCGAGCGGAGCCAGCGCGACCACCGCCTTGATGCGCGGATCGGCCAGCGTCGGATGGTAGGCCGCGCCGAGCACGGTTGCACCGCCTAGCGAGTGACCGAGCACGCCGATGCGCGATGCATCGATCTTTCCTTCGAGAAAACTTCCCGGTGTCGCGCTGAGCGCGAGCACCTGATCGATGATGAAGCCGACGTCGACGACCTGCTCGTCCAGATCCACGAGCGTTGGACCGCCCGGAGCGTTCAGACTCGACAGCGGGAACTCCGGCGAGACGACGATCATTCCGTGGCTTGCCAGATGGTCGACCAGCTCGGTCGAATCGAAGCGGAATCCGCCGAAGCCGTGTGCGCGGACCACGAGCGGGAGCTTGCCGGTTGTTTCCGAGAAGACCGGATACGTGACCGCTGCGACCAGGGTGCGGTCCGGTGCGCCTTCGTATGTTCCGTTCGGCCGCGTGGCGCGCGTCGAGTCCACGAACGTGAACGTGCGCGACGTGGTGTGATAGCGGCCCGGCCCCGCGAAGTCGGCGGTGCCGAGGTTCGCAAGGTCGGCTTCGCCTTCGCGGAACGCCGCTTCGACGGCGGTTTCGATGCTCGCGGCGTCTCCGCCGGCAGGGCACGAACCTTCGCCTTCCACTTTGGTGACCGTCGCCGCAAGCTTCGCGTTGCAGCGCGAGTCGTCGAGAAAAAGGAGGCCTTTCGAGATCACTTTGGTCTCGGCCTTCTCGATGCACGATGCGAAGCGGCCGGCCGCTTCGATCTTGCCGGCGATGCACGCGAGCTGACCCGCATCCGCGCTTCCCGGATCGAGCAGCACGTCGAGCGCGCCGGCGAGATCGGCGCCGCGCGACGCAAGCACGCTCGCGTCGCCGCTCGTGCGGCAGCTGCTGCCATAGCGGTCTTCGGCTCCGGCGAAAGCTTTCTGCAGCGAGTCGTCGCAGGAGATCGAGTCGGGCGTGCCGGATTCGAGGACTGCGGCGGCGAGACTTCGCAGCATGCAGCCCTGGTGCTTTCCGACCGCCTTGTGCTTGGCGACGAGGCAGCGCTGCTCATCGGAAGGCGATGCTGCGCAGAGGCCGGGCAACGCAACAAGCAGAAGAGCGACAGCGGTGGAACGGATACGGTTTTGATTCACTTCGAGGACCCCCGGGACATGCCCTCCACATCCCTACAGCGGAAGAGGAGTTGTGTCGACGTACTTTCGCTCTGGCGGGATGCTCGGTGCGATTGCGGGTTCGTGAGCTCGGCGCCGCTGTCCAGCGCCCATCCGGCTAGAAAGGGTATCGACGAGAGCGTAAGGTCCGCGACCCGCGCAGAAGCCGGGCGAAACAATCGATGAGCTCGATCGACAGGTTGTGGCCGGAATCTCGGAGTGACGGGTTCGTTCGTGCCGTCCTTGTCGCACGCATGTTTCTGATCGTGCTGATCGCGGCGTCCGTGCTTCCAACGCTCGCGCACGCCGCACCGTCGGCAGAGATCCCGTATGCAATCGTCAATGCCGACGGGACTCAGTTTACGGCTGTGACGAAAGGCGACGAGTGGAACAACTGGATCGAAACGACCGGTGGGTTCACTGTCGAAAAAGCCGCGAACGGGAACTGGTACTACGTTCGCGAGCTGATCGGGGACCGGCCGGTACTCGATCAGACTGTCGCAAGAGGCGCGCCACCAGCCGGTCTCGAAAAGCACGTGCATGCGGAGTCGAGGATCGAACAGTACGCAGCGACGATGCTGTCCGCAGGCTCCGCGGCAGGCTTTCAGGGCAAGGTGCTGTTCATTCTCGTGGAGTTTTCGAATTACGCAGGAAGCACAACCGAATCGAGCTGGGCAAAGTACGCAGGCACGCTGATTCCGCAGTACTACGCGGAAGCGTCGAGCGGCGCAGTGTCGCTAGCGCCCGCGGCGGAGAATTTCGGAAGTCCGAACAACGGAGTCGTCGGCTGGCTCAACCTCGGTTACCCGCATCCGGACACCGGCTCGCAATGGGTGACCGCGAACAAGACGCTCACTCACGACGCGATCGTCGCTGCGGACCCGTACGTGGACTTTGCGGCGTTCGATGCGAATCACGACGGGTCCGTGCAGAGCGACGAGCTCGCGATCGTCGTAGTCGCGGCGGGCTACGAAGCAGCCTACAGCAGCACGTACAGGCCGAGCCTCTGGGCACACTCCGGCAGCCTCGAGTCGCCGGTTGTTGCGGACGGAGTATCGGTCGCGAGCTCCCGGAGCGGCGGCTACGGCTACGCGCAACTCGGCGAGATCCATCGTTCCACCGCGCTCGACGCACACCGCGCTACACTCGGAGTTCCGGTCCACGAGCTCGGTCACCTGATCTTCCGGCTGCCGGACCTGTATGTCTCCATGTACGACGTGATGTCGTCGGGGCTGTGGGGCGCGAAGGATTCCGATGCGTACATCGGAATGACGCCGGTGCTGCCTTCGGCGTGGACCAAGTCCACGCTTTCCTGGGTTACGCCGATCGAAGCTCACGGGGTCCAGGCAGTCATCACCGCTGCGGGCGCGCCGGGCGGATCGAACACCGTCTTCCGGATGTCGACGCGGGTACCGTCGCAATACTTCCTCGTCGAGAACCGGCGAAACGTCGGCTATGACCGTGGTCTTCAGTGGTCGCTCGGCGAGAATTTCAAAGGCGGTGCTGCAATCTGGCACGTCGACGAGACCGTGGCGTACGGCAACGATTCGCATCGCAAGGTCGATCTGGAGGAAGCAGACGGCACTGCGGACGGTGGAAACACGGACCTCTGGTACGTCGGCAATCGAACGATCTTCAATGACACCAGCGTTCCGAACAGTCGCCTGTACGATGGATCGAGCACGTACGAGAGCATCGATGTTCTGACGCCGTCGCTGTTTTCGATGAGCATTCTGTTCAGTGATGCGGACACGTGCTCGGGGCCCGGTGCCGAGGGTACTCCGTGCACGGATGGGGACGAGTGTACGAAGAACGACGCGTGCAAGGCGGGAGTCTGTACCGGCGATGCCGACCCTTCGTGCGGAGAGATTGTGTGCGGCGATGGCAACGGCGACGGAGAAGTGACGGCCTCGGATGCGCTCGAGGCATTGCGTGTCGCGGTCGGGAGCGGCAGCTGTCCGAACGGAGCGTGCGATTACAATGGAAGTGGTGAGGTCACGGCGTCGGATGCGCAGGCGATTCTTCGCGTGGCGATAGGAGAGGTGATTGCGCCGAATTGTGGGGCCGCCGAGCAGCGGGCTGCGGTTCGCCAGACGAGTTATTGAGGCATTCACCATGGTGGTGGTGCAACCCGGCAGGTATACGCTGTCGTGGTGGAACTCGGACTGAGCCGACCGATGCGCGTGGCCATCGTCGTCCTGGGCGCAGCACTCGGGGCTCTTCCGGCCGTTGCTGCTGCGCGGAAGGACGAAATGGCGTCGGCCCGCTCCTCGAGCACAACCACCACCGTTCCCGGCGCCCCGACCACAACCCTGCCGACCGGCTGCACCGATGTCTCCCAGGCTGGACGCTTCGCGGGCGGATTCGCACGCGGCAACTACGATGTCTTCTGCTTCGAGCTCACCGAGCGAAGGGTTCTGACTGCCGAAACCAGCAACGGCGCCGATGGCTGTCCGGGAGATACGATCCTCGAGCTACGCCGCAGCGGCATGCTGCTCGCTTCCGACGACGAATCGGGGCCCGGCCACTGCTCGCGGCTGCAGCTCGAGCTGACCGAGCCCGGAGATTACGAGATCCGCGTCAGCGGCTTCGCCGGAGCGGCAATCGCTTCGTATGTCCTCGACGTGGAGCTCCGGGCGACCGAATGCGGAAACGGCCTGGTCGAACAACTCGAGCAGTGCGACGACGGCAACGTCGAAGACGGCGACTGCTGCGCGTCGGACTGCACGAGGGAAGCGGACGCGTCACCGTGCAGCGACGGACTCCTTTGCGATGGCGACGACAGCTGCTCCGGCGGGTTCTGCATCGTCCACACACTCGATCCCTGTCCGGGCGTCGACGGCGACTCGAACTGTTCGGAGTCGTGCAGCGATACCGTGGAAGGCTGCGAGTCGGCCGATCCCGACGCAAGCCCCTGCGACGACGGTCTGTTCTGCGACGGCCTCGACCGCTGTTCGGGAGGCGTCTGTGCGACTCACAACGGCGATCCGTGCCGCGGGCCGGATGGCGACGGCGATTGCGCCGAATCGTGCAAGGAATCGAGCGACTCGTGCTCGGGCGTCGATCCCAACGGCACGGTGTGCGACGACGGTCTGTTCTGCAACGGCGCAGACCAGTGCCAGTTCGGAACCTGCAGCGTGCACGCGGGCAACGCGTGCACGGGGCCCGACGGTGACTCGAACTGTGCGGAGTCGTGCAGCGAAAGCCGGAAGAGCTGCAGCGGGCCCGATCCGAACGGCTCGGCCTGCAACGATGGGCTCTTCTGCACGGGCGCGGATACGTGTTCCGGCGGAACCTGCAGCATGCACGCCGGCAATGCGTGCAAGGGATCCGACGGCGACAGCAACTGCGTGGAGTCGTGTAACGAGGCCGCGAAGAACTGCGCCGGGTCCGACCCGAACGGCTCTCCGTGCAACGACGGCCTGTTCTGCAATGGCTCCGATACATGTTCCGGCGGCAGCTGCAGCGTGCATTCGGGAAATCCATGTGCCGGCGCGGACGGTGACGGCAACTGCTCGGAGTCGTGCAACGAATCCGCGGACTCGTGCACCGCTGCCGATGCGAACGCTTCTCCGTGCAACGACGGGCTGTTCTGCAACGGCCCCGACACATGTTCCGGCGGCAGCTGCAGCGTGCATTCGGGAAATCCATGTGCCGGCGCGGACGGTGACGGCAACTGCTCGGAGTCGTGCAACGAATCGGCAGACAACTGTGGCGGCCCTGATCCCGGCGGCTCGAGTTGCGACGACGGGCTTGCGTGCAACGCAGCCGATTCGTGTTCGAACGGCTTCTGCACGACGCATGCCGGCACGCAGTGCCCCGGCGCGGACGGCGACAGCGATTGCGCCGAGTCGTGCAGCGACACGGCCGCCGGCTGCACCAGCCCCGATCCACCTGGCAGCGCCTGCGAAACCAGCAATCCGTGTTCGATCGACGACCATTGCGATGCAGCAGGCGTGTGCGTCGAAGGCACTCTGGTCGATTGCGACGACGACGATCCGTGCACGACGGATGCGTGCATCAAGGCTGGGCCGCACTGCACGCATCTCGCAGTCCCCGGGTGCGTCGCGCCGACGACCACGACGCTGACGCCGACGACCACGACGCTACCAACGGTGACCACGACGCTGCCTACGGCGATCGCGTGCGGCGACGCCAACGATGACGGCAAGGTAGCCGCGGGTGATGCGCTGCTCGTGCTTCGATCTGCCGTCGGCGGATCCGAGTGCGAAGGCAGGTTCTGCACCTGTGACGTGAATGATTCGGCGAGCCTGACGGCGACCGATGCACTGGCGGTGCTTCGCCATGCCGTCGGCATTGCGGCTCCGCTTGCCTGCAACTGCTGAAGCCTTCCCTCTCGTGAACAACGCGTGGCTGGAGCGCGCGAAATGAAAAGGGGCGGGACTGCCGTGCAGTCCCGCCCCTTTGGCGTTCGATCGTTGCGGGTTATTCCGCCCGACTAGAAGCAGCCGCCCAGCGCGTTGCAGCTGTTGTGCTTCGCCGTGTTGCAGGTTCTCGGACTCGAAGCAGGCTTTGCGCGCGGGCAGATGTCGGCGGGAGCTTCGAGGTCGTCGCTGCAGAGATCCTGCTCCGAGCAGCTTCCCTCGAACGCCACGCACTCGACATCCTCTCCGCAGTCTTCGTCTTCTTCGCAGAGCGACTGGTCGCTTGCGCACCGGCCGGTCGCACACTGGCCCTCGATGAGCTGGCCGCCTTCGTTGAAGCAGCTGAGCTGGGAGATGCACTCATCGGCTGTCGGGCCCGACTCGACCGGATTGCCCGCACAGAGTGCGCTGCAGTCGCTGTACGTCACCGTGAAGCCGAGGTGATCGAGGATCTGGTCGCAGGTGCCGCCTTCGCTGATCGCGCAGTTCACGGCCGTGGTCGCGAGCACGCGATCGAGCTTGAGCGTGTCGTTGTTCTTCACCAGCACGCAGATGTTCTCGAGGAACGACGTCATCGAACCGAGCGTCGTCGTGTCGGTGACGTTTACGCCGCAGATCTCCAGACCGCCGGTCTGGTCGAGGATCTGCTGGACGAGGTTGGGATGTCCCATCTCGTCGCCGGCGTGGGTTTTCCAGAATCCGGTGCCGCGGCAGATCTCCGTGCAATTCTCTGCGAAGGCGCAATCGCCGTTCGACAGGCAGATCGCCTCGGTGCAGGCCACGCCGTCGTTGTCTGCGCATCCGACGAGCTGATCTTCGGGACACGTATTGCTCGTGCCGTTGCAGGACTCCGCGACGTCGCACGCCGGGTTCACTGCCGGACGGCACACTGCACTGCTCTTGGAATCGGCCGGGCAGTGGTCCGCAGTTCCATCGCAGCTCTCGGCCAGGTCGCAGACGCCTTGCGACGGGCGGCACACCGAAGTCTTGTGCAGATCAGCAGGGCACGAGGACGATGTGCCGGTGCACGTTTCCGCGAGGTCGCACTCGCCGTCCGATGCGCGGCAGACAACGCCTGCATTCTGGGCCGTGTCGGACGGACAGTCGTTGCTGGTTCCGTTGCACGTTTCCGCTGCAACGTCGCAGATGCCCTGGAGCGGTCGGCAAACGGCGTTGCTCTTGGAATCCGACGGGCAGGCACCCGAGCTGCCGGTGCAGTTTTCGACGCTGTCACAGGCGCCGGCTGCCGGGCGGCAAACCGTCGAGTTCGATGCGAACGTGTCGACAGGACAGGTCGGAGTGCTTCCGGTGCAGTTCTCTGCGCTGTCACAGACACCGGCCAGCGAGGGACGGCAGACGACCGTGTTCGGCGAGACGATATCGGCAGGACAGGTTCCGCTGGTTCCCGAGCAGCTCTCTGCAACCGTGTCGCAGAGCCCTCCGGCTGCCGGGCGGCAGACCGTTGCGCTGCTTACGAACGAGGCGCAGCCGGCTGCGCAGCAGCCGGTATCCTGGGTGCTGTTGCTCCCGCCTTCATCGCAGACTTCGCCCGGTTGAAGGGAGCCGTTGCCGCAGTTGTCCGCGTGAGCAGGTGCCGAGCACAGCAGGACGAAGCTGATGGTCGCCAGAAAACTGGCAAACGCCGTGATTTGTTTGGACATAAAGAGCCTCTCTTGTTCAGACGGACTAGCTGCCATCGGTTATCCAACTCGGGTCGACTCTAAAGTCGATCCGCTGATCTCGTCAACTGCCGGGGAGTACGGGCGACGTGGCATCTTCATGCCGCGGGTTAGGGCATGGCCGTCCCGTCGCTCCCTGAGAACAACAGTGTGGGCGCCAACGCTTCGTTTAGCGAGCAGGATCAAGACGGGGAGGGCAGTCCTCGACTCGAAGGAGAACGGCGGCAGGTTCGGACTTCGTCAGCGCAAGCGACGACGATTCGGCATGCTTCGCGTGTGCGTTTCGCGATGTGGAGTTGAGAGGTCGGATGAGTGGTGCCCAGGGCCGGAATTGAACCAGCGACACGAGGATTTTCAGTGCCGCAGGGATGCGGTGCGGTGACGTGCAACGGAATCAGTGGTTACGTGCCTACCTGGTTCCGTTGCGTCGCACCACTCCGCACCGTTTCGCAGAAACATTGGGGCAGGACTGGGGCAACGACGAGACTACCGCAGACGCGCCCTCAGATCGGCGTCGTTCTCGTCTTGGATGGTAGCTGACCCTCCCTCGTAGACCACCGACATTGTCTTCAACGTCCCTGAGTCGAACCACATTCTCGTCCATAGACGAACATATACCGTTGAGTGTGGAGGAACATCGCCAACGGGAATCTCGTTTTCCCATTCAAGAGGCGGGCGCCGGAAATCCCACTCCTCGGGTCCGACAAGGGCGAGCCCCCTCTGTGCCGAGAGGAAGAGCTTGGCCTTTGTCGCGAGAACGTTGCTGGTGTTTTTCACCTCGACGCTTACCTCAAAACGCCAAGGCGATAATCGTATAGGAGTTCGTTTCCACGCGTTGGAAGAGAGTTGTGCGTCAAAACTATCCAGCACCGCGTCTGCCGACTTGAGGTGCCCGCGCGTGGCTTTGGCCCATTCCGCAAGTCGATCCGGTTGCACACAGCTATTGAGCTCGTTCTCGGCTGCCGGATTCGGAACGTAGTGATCCCAATCAACTACCGCGACGACGGTGGCTGCGGCTGGAACTGCGGCTGGAACTGCGGCTGGGGCACTCGCAGGGGGAAGCGTCGGCGGAAAAACCCAGTTGTAGAGTGTCCCTCCGCCGACCGCGACCGTGACTACCGCTGCAAGGGCACCCAGGACGGCGAAGGTTTCGTTCTTGGAGATGTTCACACCTAAGGCCTACACCACGAGAACTCGCACGGCACTTAGTTCGCTGTGCGTGGCAGTAGGAGCTGCGGGATTCTCAATCCCCATTGCCGGGAATTGCCGTGCGATCTTACCGACCTGCGAGCACGTGGCCCAGTCTTGCCCCGGAGGCACACAGGAGGAACGCACCCGCCTACCTGCAGCGAATAAGCCAATCCTTTTTGATAGCGGTGCCCATGCCCAGAAAACCGCCGTTGTCCACGCTCGAAGCCTCGTCCAGCTGCTCGTAGCCGCCAGGACACTTCTTGCCCGCAGCCTTGTAGCACGCCGATGGAGTGCGACAGCGTAGCGCGATTGCTGGCGTACCGTCCGGACCGACGACTCGCGTCGCGTGGTAGGAACACGCGGCCATTGCAGCGGTGATGAGAACGGTAAGCAGGATCCTGATCATCGCGATCTCCGAGCCGCACGACATGGGTCGAGCGTGAAACAAACCGATGCCCGGCTAATATGCGCGCGCGAGCATTGTCACAAGGCGGCCCATACCCCGGCACCGCCCCCAGCGACCCTGCACCAGAGACTGAAGGTCATCAGGAAATCGCACAACACTTTCTGTTCGTCGGGTGTTGCACAGCCGAGCAGGGTTAATACGGAAATTGAGAGCCGCAGTGCGGCATGCGTGACCGCCGCTTCCGTCGCCACCGCTGTCTCACCGTTCTGCAAAGTTTTTCGTGATCGTAGGTTGAATCGTTGCAAGCACGCCAGGTGGCTGTCGAATAGCGGCGCGAGTGTAGCTGTAGATGATCGCGACAATCGCAGCAGACACCAACATAAAGTAGCTGCTACGAAGGACGCCTGCGAGATATATGGACCAGATTCCCGTGGTCACCATCATCAGCATCGGTGCGGTCGTGAGTAGATGCCGACGCACTGCCGCTAGCCATGACTGAGGCTCGTAGGAATCGCTCATGGGGTACGTGATGCTTCCAACGTATTCGCACCCGTTCGGAAGACCGATGATTGTTCCGCCGATTGCCGGGCGGATCCGATCGTCAGTGTGTAGCACTTGGAAAGCGACCCCGTCTCCTTTGTCCAAAAACTCAAAGTTGCACACTACCGCATGGCCTTCAGGAATCGGAAAAGCAGTGACCTGGGTTGCTTCACGCGTTACTCGCAAGATTTCCACGTCTAGAACATGTGCGCCCGGTGAAAAATTGAATTGGAGCGGGTCGGATGACACCAGATCAGCCCTACGCACTGGAGCACGCCCAACATTCCACAGAACCACTCGCGTAAGTGAGACGCGAGGGACTGGCTTACCGCGGTAGAGAAGCGTCAAACCGCTCGGGGAAGTGACACCATCCGCACGGATCAAATGCTCTCCGGAAACGCAACAAAAAAGACGACCACTAGTAGTTCTGAATGTTTGGTAGAGGCCGAACAAGAGACCGGCGACGCCGATCCCAAGTTCGAGCAGATCGGTTAAGCTCAACTGCTGTAAATAGCTCCAAATCATATATTTGCTGCTTCGACTAGACGCGAGGTCCCAGCGAACGCTTGAGATCCTCCACCGTCTGGTGAGTTGCAGTTGCACGCATCACCGCGTGAATGAGTCTGTGGCAGTTGGCGCATAGTAGGGCCAGATCGGAGAAACGGGTTGTGCGCGCCCCTGACGCGCGCAGCGGAGGTACATGATGCGCCTCGAACTCAGAGGCTTCCGGACCCGGTCCGACATCCTTAAGCCGCGGCCCGCACGAGCAAGCATCACACCGGAGCGAATTCGCCGCTCGGCGCTTCTGTACGAGCTTTGCACGAAGACTCCTGCGCTCATGTCGTCTGTGAAGGTGAGGCAAGATCTCGCCCTCGGGGACACCGAAGTCGTCTTCCGACTCGTCCAGCGAAGTCACAGACGTTATCAGCCCAGCTCCGTCCAAGATGGCGGCTGCAAGCTTCCGCACTTCGTCGGATCTCTTTGAGTATGCCGCCCAGACAGCCCGATCCGTCCTACTGGTACCAAGCCATTTTCGGCCAGCATGCGGAGCGTCGATCGACAAAAGGTTCTGCACCTTCATGTAGACGCCTGCAGGATTCCGAAATCGTTCGTTGCGGACTGTGGCCGGATGGATCGGAAGCGAGCATACGCCGTCTGATAACTTTTTGATCTCGGTACTATCCTTCCCCGGGACCCTCGGTGCACAACGCAAAATCAGCTCGAGAGCGAGGATTATCTTGTCCACAGTCCAGTCAGGATTTCCTTGCCCTTTCGTTATCGGCACGTTGCTAAGACCTATCTGTCCTCACTTCTTCTTCGGGGCGAGTCCAAATCTCGCCGCGATTTTCGGGGCTTCCTCTACTAACCTCCTGATGCCTTCCGACGATACAAACGCGAAATTCGGAAAGCCATCGACACTTACGAATAGATCCACAAAATCCGCCAGCTTGCTCTCGATGGACTCAGCCGCATCACGCAATGGATAGAAGTCCACCTGCAAGTAGTGCTCGTACTGCGCAGGGAATTCCGCTTTTCCTGCATTCCAGGTCCGCAAGCTCACGTGTTCGTAGGTGGCAGTCTTCGAACTCATCGTAACCGAATCTCTTGCTAGGTAGCCGAGAAGAACGATAGACGCAGAGGACATCATAGCGTCGCGTTTGTGAGCCAGAAGGAATTCCTCATTGGCTTTCGCGTGCGCGATGTAGAACGCCGCGAGCTTCGTAAGCTTTGGCCGAGGCATGGCCTTGGGAACCAACAGCGATGGAGCATCGTTGCTCAACCCCGGGGCGTTCTCATCAAGGTACTGATAGACGGAGAATTTGCTGCCATGCTTATCTTTGGCATCATACGTCCGGAATTTGGAGAAGTACCGCTCTCGTTTCGACAGTGTATCGAACACGATCGATCCGACTAGAATCTGGGCAGCGTCTGCTTGGTCCATGATGCGTTGCGCAAGCGCTATTCCCGCACCGGCGACGTTCGGACGACCATTGATGTCCAACACAAGATTGTCGATGTTTTCGTTTACACCGATTCGCACCTGGTAACGCCGTAATTCATCTTCGGTCTTGCTGTTGTGGAACTGAACCGCAGCAATGATCTTCAGGGCAAGAACGAGATGCGAATCGAAGGCGGGTGCACTGAGAAGCGATATCGCCATTCCGTCGCCGGTAGGAAGGAAGAGGACGCTACCTTCAGCTAACCCCTGTTCACGAACCGCGACCGACACTATCGCATTGAGAGCCCCTACGACGTCGGACTGCGCTTCTACAGTTCGATCCTTCGTGAATCCCACAACATCAAGATAAACGTGCTGCACCCGGGCGGGGCCTATTGTCGCGTGCGCTTCGCCTAAACTCGGATTCATAAGCTCTCCCGGCGCCGCGAAAGGTTCGGCGTTGTGCACCGACTACTTTCCCGTCCTAATCCCGTCAAACGTCCCGAGTGGCGCGCGCCACTATCACGTATGCAGAGTCGTCACTGGCGGTCGGACCAGCACGCCAGCGCTTTGAGCGAGTCCACCAATTCGACAAGCTGGGACAGTGCGGACGAATCGCCCTTGAGCTAACGGCTAATGACGCAGTTTAACTCGAACAACAGCACGTACAGGTCCGATATGGTCGGCTGAGCCATGGATCGAAGACTGCCAGACCCAGCCGCCGGACAAAAGGGTTTGGTCGCGGTTCGCATTCTCGTCGGGAATATCGATATCCGGCGTGCGAGTGATTGTGCTGGCGTTGCTACAGAACGTGCAGCCCTGCTATGGCTTCAGAACGAGGACTCCCGATGAGAATGCCGTCTGTACTCATGCCACCGCCCCGCTGGGCTGTACCTCCGGGTCTGCTCCGGCGTGCTCGCCGGTGGCAATTGTGGTGGATTCGAGAGTTCGAATCCCAAGGACAGTTGCGAAATCCGCAGGTCACGCTTCGCGTCGGACAGGTAGTTTGTAACATATGAATGGGTGGCAGCGACTTTGGGTCGTAGGTGCAGCGCTGTCTCTGGCGCCTGCCGCCTTCATAAGCAGCAGTGCACTTAACACCGCTCGGTACAATGCGCGCTTGCTTGCGTACGACAAAACTCCGGCCTGTGCTCGGTTCCGAAAGAGCACGGACTCGCTTACCGAATCATGCTTTCCACCGATTAGCCTCTCGTGTTGGCGCTATACTGCGAAACACGACAAGAAAACCTGTGAGCGTAGCGAACAGCTCTACTCGGAGTTGATTCGTCGCGAGAGCAGCGAAGCGTTAGCGACTGTTTCGCTGGATGCCCCGAGGACTTTTGCGGCTTGGGCAGCAGCGGTCGGTCTTCTCTATCTCGTACCTTTTTTAGTTTGGAGCACTGTTCGGTGGGTGTGGCGCGGGTTCCGGCCAACGAGAGAGCACAGCCTACAATGACAACCAACCTTCGCCTGCCTCCGGCGGCCTTGGATCCTAGCGACCCTTGGGCCGCAGATAGGCTGAACCGCCGCCAGTTAGCCGAATTCCTTACCCGCGTCCTTGTCGCACAGTCCGAGGGCTGCGTTTTGAATCTGGACGGGCGATGGGGGTCTGGGAAGACTTTCTTCCTAGAACGGTGGGCGGCCGACCTCCGCGGCTCGCACGCCGTCGTAACATTCAACGCCTGGGAGTCCGACGGTGACGAGGACCCACTGGCCAGTCTGCTGGCTGAGATAAAAGGTCAGCTCGCAAGCACTCTTCCCAAAAAGGCGGCCACCAAGAAATTGCTCGACAAGCTCGTAAAAAAGAGCGGACCACTCTTGGTCGCTACAGCGCGCATTGCGACCAAGGCCGCCGTTCGCAAAGTGAGCGGTGAGGAAGGGCTAGACCTTGTTAGCAATGTCCTTGATTCCGAATCCGAGGAGGACATCGCAGATAGTCTAGGCAACGCCGCCAGCAAGTTGGTTCGCAACGCAGTGAATCGTCGAGCTGCAACCAAAGGGTTCAGAGCGCAATTTCAGTCGCTTGTGGAGCACGCGACAACAGTCGGCGAGATGCAGCCGCCGTTTTTAATTTTCATAGATGAACTCGACCGTTGCCGACCAACCTATGCTCTAGAGGTGCTAGAGTGCGTCAAGCATCTCTTTTCCACGCCTCATGCGGTGTTTGTGATTGCCACGGATGCGAGACAACTGCATCACTCGGTGAACGCCGTGTACGGCGCTGGTTTCGATGCTGAGCGATACTTGCGGCGTTTTTTTGATATTACGTGCCGCTTGCCGCTCGTCGCCCCCAAGCAGCTCGCAACGCAGCTCTGGCATTCAGCGCCATTGGTTAACGACGGTCGGGCAATCGTACCGACCGGCACGCCGGAACTACTCGGCGAACTCGCAGTCGCATTCGATCTGACCACGAGGGATTTCGAGCAATGTTACCTGCGAACACGAGCAGCTGCCGCAAATCTGCCGGCGGATCAGTCTCTACACTGGCTCCACCTCGCGTGGCTGGTCATGGCTCAAATGCAGTGCCCGACGAACTTCGGCAGCTTCGTTGATCGCAGCATCACCAGCAACGAATTTCTCAATCAGGTAAGAAAGGCTTACCCGGCGCTGAACGAGGGCGTGGGGTACCTTGGAGGCATCTATCTTTCCATAGCATACGGGGATGACGAGGCGGGTATTTCTAACCAGATTGATCAACGGCAATGGGATTCGTCGAGCCAGTGGGACATGGCAGCGGTAGGTACGCTCTCCAATCTGGTAAACGAGTCCATCACCATTGACATCTATCTTCGCGTTGTGGCTCTGGCGGGCGCGATCGTTGCGGCGAGTCGTTAGCATCGAGCGTCATGAGTTGGCAGAAGCAGCCGTCAAGCAGCTTCTGTGATAGAGCCATAGAACATGAATGGTGCGATCGAGATCTACCGCTAGCCGAAGCGCCACGATTTCTGCGTCGAGCAGTGCACAGGCCTGCACATCACGACCGTCTTTGCGGTCGTGGACCCGGATACTGTGCGCTTGCACCGACCGTGGACGTTCCCCGAACTGCCGTTTATCCGCCTCGTCCCGCGGTGGGGCGGCCTATGCTGGCGATGGTGGTTCGCTTGTCCGGGTTGCGCGTCCCTCGTTGAAAACCTCTATCGGCCGCCCACCGCGGCTACCTTGGACTGGCGATGCCGCCGGTGCCACAGCCTCGTCTATGCTAGCCAGCGGTTCGGCTACCGGCACCCGCTGCGCAAGGACGCACGGCGCTGGACGCATCGAAAGCGGCGAAGCGCACAACTCCGTGCTGCACGGCATGACCGAACCGTGGCTCGGCAGTAGAAGGGACTGCGCGCTGAAGCCTCTCGCACTATCCTGACCGACGAGATTGCTATGACGCAGATCGCGTCCGCGGTTCGGCGCGTGTGGCTGACGGCGTGCAAGCAGATCGGACAGCGCGGCTTTCTGTTCCACGCCTTGAGACGCTGCGCCGTCCGCAACTACACGCGAGCCGGCGTGCCTGAGACCGTGGCCATGAAGATCACGGGGCACAGGACGCGTTCGGTTTTCGACAGGTACAACATCACCGCCACGATCTGCAGAACGCAGCGCTTGCAGTGGTGGTTCCGCAGAGTGGGGCAACACTAGGGCAAGTCGCATTGCTGCCCGCGCGCACCGCAAACGGTGCTTCCTGCAAGTAACTGAAATCTCGCTGGTTGCTTGGGTGCGAAATGGTGCCCAGGGCCGGAATTGAACCAGCGACACGAGGATTTTCAGTCCTCTGCTCTACCAACTGAGCTACCTGGGCACGTGAAGGGCGAGGGCACGGACCGGCCGTGCACGGCGTGTGTATCGCCGCTCTCCGCGCCGGTCAAATTTGGGCCCGAATCTGATCTCGCGCCGGTCTCGCCCACGTAAAACCCCGCGGTTATTACATCCTGTGGATAGATGGACGTGCCTTTGAAGAGTAGTGTCCGGTCCGAACATGCTGTCGGGCCGCGTGACCTGCGGTATGCTGCTCTTTGAAAGAGGATGTCGTGAGGCTGGTCTACTTTCCGGAAACGGACTCCCTCTACATCGATTTTGTCGACCGGCCGAGTGTGGAGAGCGAGGAGATCGCATGCGGAGTAGTCGCCGATTTCGACGCTGAAGGTGCACTCGTCGGGATCGACATAGACAGCGCAAGCACAATGGTGGATCTCAGCCGACTGATTCTCGCCGGGCTGGCTGAAATGACGGAGACGCTGGCTTGACCGGCCTCCGATGACCGGATTCCGAGTGCAAATGCGTGCGCATCACAGGAGGGAGTCCGCGCCGAGTGCAAATGCGTTCGCATCGACGGACCGTCCGTCAGCGCGAGTCCAAATGCGTGCGCATCGCGCGGACGGGAGCCACCCCACTCCCGCCCGCCGCCGCTACTCACGAACCGTCGTCGTAGTCGTCTCCCCGCCGGTTCCATCCGATTCCGTCGTCCCGGCCTTCGGACAATTCGGCGTGATCGGAAGCCCGACCGCTACCTTCAGGATAGCCAGCGCGTCGGCGGCGGTGACCTTCGCGTCGCCATTGTAGTCGCAGCGTTCGAGCGGGCATGACGCACTGCCGACGGCGGTCTTCAGCGCGATCAGCGCGTCGGCGGTCTTGATGAGCCCGTCGCCGGTCGCGTCACCGCAGACGATTTCTTCCGGTAGCGTCGTCGTGGTGGTGCACTCCTGCGCCGGCGTTCCGCTGCACGTCCCACCACTGCAGACGTCGTTGGTGGTGCAGCTGTCGCCATCGTTGCACGGGGCCGAATTGTTTGCGTGCGAGCACGAATCGGCGGCCTCGTTGCACGAATCGTTGGTACAGGCGTTGTCGTCGCTGCAGTTGGTGACGGTGACGCCGGAGCACTGTCCGCCGCTGCACGTGCCGGCACTCGAGCAGAAGCGGCCGCTGTTGCAGACGCCGCCGTCGGTATCGAGCTCGGCGGGACACGTTGCGGTGCTGCCGGAACAGACCTCGATGGCATCGCACTCGCCAAGCGAAGCGCGGCACAACGTCTCCGCCTGGACGAAGCCGTTGGCCGGACATGCTCCGCTCGACCCCGTGCAGTTCTCTGCGACGTCGCAGATGCCTGCCGATGCTCGGCACACGCTGGTCGCCGGAAGAATCGAGTCGGACGGACACGCGGCGGCGCTGCCGGTGCAGCTCTCGGCCGGATCGCACACTCCGGACGACGCGCGGCACGTCGTCGAGCTCGCTGCGAAGTCGTTCGCCGGACACGCGATCGAAGTTCCGCTGCAGACCTCGACCTGGTCGCAGACGCCGGCCGAAGGCCGGCACTCGATGTCGAACGGTACGAGGATGTTCGGCGGACAGGTCGCATCGTTGCCGGTGCAGTACTCGGCGTAGTCGCAGATGCCCGCCGAATCGCGGCACAGCGTTTCGGCCTGGACGAGCTCGTTGGCAGGACAGGCCTTGCCCGCGCCCGTGCAACTCTCGGCGATGTCACAGACGCCCGATGACGGCCGACATACGGAAGTCGAAGCAATCACCGCATCGCCCGGGCACGCGCCGCTCGACCCGGTGCAGAGCTCGGCGGCATCGCACACGCTCGCGCCAGGACGGCAGACGGTGCTCGTGCTCTTGAACGTGTTGGCCGGGCACGTCCGCGTGCTGCCGTCGCAGAATTCGGCCGGGTCACAGACCCCGCTCGACTGGCGGCATTCGATGTCCGACGGAATCACGATGTCGGTGGGGCAGGTCGGATCGTTGCCGGTGCAGTACTCGGCGTAGTCGCAGACTCCGAACGCATCGCGGCAGAGCGTTTCGGCCTGTACGAATTCCGGGAATGGGCACGCGGCTGTGTCTCCGGTGCAGTTCTCGGCGATGTCGCAGACGCCGAGCGACGGACGGCAGACCGTTGCAGACGGGAGGAATGTATTGCCCGGGCACGCGCCGGAGGTTCCGTTGCAGACTTCGGCAGGGTCGCAGATGCCGTTCGAAGGCCGGCAGACCGTGTTCGACGGTGAGACGACGTTGGCGGGACACTGCGTGCTCGTTCCATCGCAGGTCTCGGCCGGATCGCATCCGCCCGTCGACGGATGACATTCCTGGCCGGATGGCGCGACGTCGTCGGCCGGACACTCGCCGGAGGTTCCGACACAGACTTCGGCGGCATCGCACAGATCGGAGGCGGGGCGGCAGAGCTGATCGCCATTGAGGATGACGTCCGACGGACAAGTCGTCGTCGATCCGGTGCAATGCTCGGGAACGTCGCAGGATCCGGCGGCGGGCCGGCATACGAACGTGCTCGGCGCGAAAACTCCGCCCGGACAGCACACATTCGCCACGCACTGAGCAGCCTCGGCGGCCGACGCAAACGACAACGCCACTGCCGCGAAAGTCGATGCAACGAAAAGAAGCGCCCGCAGCGGCAGGCTCACCCCGTATTCCTTCGATCGGTTCATTGGATCCCTCCCGCAACAGAATCTACGGGGGAATGCGGACGCTGGATAGAGAGCGCGGAAATCTTTGCTGCGACCCTACCGCGCGAGCTCCGCGCACTTCCTCTCGACGAACTCGATCACCTTCGTCTCGAGCCGGAACCCGCCGATGCGGTTGCTCTCCTGCACTCCGGTCGGGCTCGTCACGTTGACCTCGGTCAGGTACGTGCCGATCACGTCGAGGCCGGCGAAGTAGATCCCGAGCTCGTCGAGCGCAGGCGCGAGCATGCGGCAGATGGCCTGCTCGCGCTCGCCGATGTCGGCGGGAATCACCGTGCCGCCTACATGGATGTTGCCGCGCAGGTCGGTCTCCTTCGGCACGCGCTTGATCGCGCCGAGCGGCTTTCCGTCGAGGTACAAAAGCCGCATGTCGCCGGCGCGCGACTCGGGAAGAAACCTCTGCGCCATCACCGGCCTGAGGCCGTGGCGCGTGGACGTCTCGAGAATCGAGTACGTATTGAGATCGCCCTGCGAGATGCGGAAGATCCCGAGTCCGCCGCAGCCGTCGAGCGGTTTGACGACGATGTCGCCGCCGACGCGGTCGCGGAACTCGAGGATCGCATCCGGGCTGGCCGACACCATCGTCTCGGCGATCAGCTGCGGAAAACGCAGGATGAACATCTTCTCGGTCGCTTCGCGAAGCCCGGAGGCGCGATTGAAGACGAATGTCTTCGTCTCGTCGATCAGGCTCAGCAGATGCGTCGCGAAGAAGAACTCGGTGTCGAACGGCGGATCCTTGCGCATGAAGACGCAGTGAAAGCCGTCGGCGGGCTGCCACAGCCAGTCGCCGACTTCGGCGTGGCTGCCCTGCACGTCGGAGACCTTGAGCGTCGCGGCGCGCACCTTGACGGCCCCGTTGTCGAACGCGAGGTCGGAGGTTCCGCAGTAATAATTGTCGTGCCCGCGCATCTGCGATTCGCGGATGAAGACAAAGGACGTGTCTTTCGTGATGTCGACCCGCTCGATGGGGTCCATCACGTGCAAAAACTTCACGTTGGTTTTCCTGCTTACTCTTTTCCGTCGCCGTTCGGTGCACGGCGTCCGAGGTCGCCCCACAGATGCTGGCACAGCGCCGATGCGACGATGGCTGCGGTCTCGGTGCGAAGCACGCGAGGCCCGAGACCGACGGCGACGAACCCGTGGCTCTGCGCGAACTCGATTTCTTCCATCGAGAAGCCGCCTTCGGGTCCGATCATCGCAATCACGCGCGTCACGTCGGGATAATCGTTCCTCAGCGTCGCGGCCGGCGTGTTCTCGGCGGTCGTAAACACCAGGCCGAGCGCATCGGCGGGCTTGTGCGTGACGAACTCCTCGAACGTGCGGATGCGCTCGATCACGGGCATCACGGTGCGGCCGCTCTGCTCGGCGGCCGATTTGGCGATGCGGCGCCAGCGTTCGACGCGATCGAGAGCTTGCGCAGGATCGAGACGGCCGACGCTGCGCTCGGAAGTCACCACGCAGACGCGATCGGCGCCGAGCTCGATCACCTTCTCGACGACGAGATCGATCTTCTTGCCCTTGGCGAGGCACGGCGCGATCGTCAGATCGAGCCCGGATTCGGTGCTGCGCCCGGCATCTCCGAGAATGCGCACCACCGCGGTCTCGCCCTGGAACAGCTCGAGCACGCCGAAACACTCGCGGCCGGCGCCGTCGAACACGACGACCTCGTCGCCGGGCTTGAAGCGAAGCACGTTGCGAAGATGGTGATAGCTGGCTGCGGTAAGTACCGCGCGGTCGGCCGTGAGGTGCTCCGGGTCGACGAAGATGCGCGTCTTCGGAAGGGTCTGATTGGCGAGGGCGGATATCATTGTGGTTCAGGCGACTCCGGGAAGATCGTTCTTTGGTCCACCACCACCGGACACGCCCGGCACGCTAAGCCCACGCACCGGCTCTGCCAAGGCGTTGTGCAGACAGATCGAGATCCAGTCACCCTTGGCGACAGTGCGGACGCGGCGCCACGGAGGACGGATAAAAGCCTCCTCGACGATTTTCAACCTGCGGGCCTCGATTCCGGAGAGCACGAGGATGCCGCCGTCGGCGGCTGCCTCGGAAAGGGAACTCCGCAGTTCCACGAGAGTCTCGGCCAGGATGTTGGCGACGATAAGGTCGAACGATCGCTTGCCGCGCGATGCGAAGCCGCCGCCCGTCGCCCCGTTCGGCGCCGGCCGCGGCGACTCGTGAAGTAATGTCACATCCGCTGCCTGCCTGTGCGCATCGGGGTGCGACCGTTCCTCGGGACATTCGAGGAGCGCGTGCGGGGCAGCGCTGTCGCGTGCGACCGAAAGTCCCGGCCGCGCATCGCGCTCCCATTGCGGAATGCCGACCTCGCCCGGCTCGAGCTCGACGTCGACGATCGCGGCGACGTCGTTTGCATCGATGTTCTCGCGCGTCGCGTCGACGGCGAGCGGATCGACATCGGTTGCGAGCACATGGCTCGCGCCGAGGCGCGCCGCGGCGATCGCGAGAATTCCCGAGCCGCACCCGACGTCGGCTACACGCATGCCGGGCTTCATCTGTTCGACCAGAAGCTCGAGGCAGCCTGCGGTGGTTTCGTGAAGCCCCGTACCGAATGCCATGCCGGGATTGATCACGATCGACAGCAGTCGGCTGTCCGCCGGCGGAGCGCTTTCCCACGGAGGGCGCACTTCGATCACGCCGGCGAACGTGCGGCGCGCGAAGTGACGCTTCCAGTTTTCCGTCCACACGTTGGAGTCGAGCTCGGCGATGCGCGGCTCGCCGCAGCCGAGAATTGCGACCGCATCGCGTGCGGCGGCGATGCTGGCGCGCAGGCCTTCGGGCCAGGTGGCGCCATGTTCGGCTGTGCAATGCTTGCTGTCGTCCACACTGTCGTCCTCGGCATCGACGACGACCACGACATCGGTGCCTCGCTCGTGCTCGCGCACTTCGACGCCGCCGAAGCCGGCCACGTCGAGAAGCGCGGAGGCTTCGTCGACAAGCCCGGACGGGACGGGAATCGCAATTTCGAACCAGCGTCGGGTCAACAGAGGTTTCCTCGGACGTGGCGACCCTAGCAGAACGAGGCGGGGTTGCGATGCGGCTTCGGCATCCCGGCGCCCACCCGTCGCGCCGCGCCGACTACGATGTGCGCGGCATCGCTGCTAGCGTCGCTGCATGGCGGCAAAGGTTCTCGCGATCGGACATCGCGGCGCGGCCGGGCACATGCCGGAGAACACGATGCCGTCGTTCGAAAAGGCCCTCGAGCTCGGCGCCGATGCGCTCGAGTTCGATGTCGCACTGACGCGCGACGGCGTTCCGGTGGTGATCCACGACGACACGCTCGATCGTACGACCGACGGCCGCGGACCGGTCGAACAGTCCACGTTCGAGGAAATCGCGCGGCTCGACGCCGGATCGTGGAAAGCCGTGCCGACGCACGTGCCGACGCTTGCCGAAGTCATTCGAACGCTCGCGCCGCGGACGCTCCTCAACCTCGAGATCAAGATGAGCGCGCGCCGCGTGGAAATCGTCGATGCGTGCGCGCAGGCGGTGCTCGAAGAGGATGGAGTCGATCAGGTGGTCTTCTCGTCGTTCGATCACGACGCGCTGCGGCTGCTGCGGCACGTGCTTCCGCAGGCCCGCATCGGCGTGCTCAGCGTGGCAACGGGGTTCGAGCACGCGCTTCGCTGCGCGGCCGAAATCGCTGCCGAAAACATCCATCCGCCGATTGTTCTCGCAAGCCCCGCGCTGGTCGCGCGCGCGCATGCGGCCGGTCTTCAGGTCTGGACGTGGACGGCGAATTCTCCGGCGATGATTGCAGGCGCGATTGCCGGCGGCGTCGACGGAATCTTCAGCGACTTCCCCGAGCGGGTTCTCGCGGCTCGCGACGCAACGTAACGGGCCCGTTTCCCGCCCGGCGGAAAACGGACCTCTTCGTTACTCTTTCTCTTTCGCACCGGGCGACGGCGGTCCGACCACGGCTTCGACCCGCGTATCGAGCGTAAGAAAGCGGTTCGCGACTGCGCGGACGTTCTCTGTGCCCACGGCGTTGATGTGCGTCGCGTAGCGGCGCCCTTCGAGATAACCGAGGCCGTAGAGCTCGTTGAACGTCATGTTCTCGGCAATCGCGCTGTTGGTCTGCAGCGCGATCTCGTAGTTGCCGATCAGGTAACGCTGCGCACGCGCGAGCTCTTCCGCCTTGATGTCGGTCTGGCGGATCTTCTCGAACTCGCTGAGCAGCCCGTCGAGCGCGCGGCTCTCGTTGGACGGATCGGTTGCGATGTATCCGCCGACGAGGCCCGGATCGTAGCCTTCGGTCGAAAAGCTGCTGACCGTGTACGCGAGAGCCTGCTTGTCGCGCAGCTCGTAGAACAGCCGGCCGCCTTGGCGCGACAGCACGGTGTCGAGAACCGACAGCGGATAGCGCTCGGGATCGCCCATCGCGGCGCCGGGGAACGCGACGACCACGTGGCTCTGCTTGCGATTGGTGTCGATGCGCGCGCGGCGGATCCGCGTCGGCGTCGAGGCGCGCTCGGGCCGCGTGAACGCCACGCCGTCGCCCTGCACCCGCGACAGCGACTTCGAGAGCTTCGCGATGACCTGATCGCTGTCGATGTCGCCGACCACGGTCACCACGAGGCTCTCCGGATCGAGCACGGAGTCGTAGAAACGTCGCAGATCGTCGGCCGTCAGGTGCGCGACGCTGTCAGGCTCGCCGAGCGTCGTCATGCCGTACGGATGATCCGGGTAGACGGTCTTGTAGGCGAGGTCGAACGCGACCTGCGCCGATTCGTCGGCGCGGTTCTTGATGGCCAGCAGGATCTCGCGGCGGGTCTTTTCGACTTCGTCGGCGGGGAACGCCGGATCGAGAAGCACTTCCATCGTAAGGCTGAGGCCGTAGTTCAGGTACTCCGACAGGAACGTGCCGGCCACGCCGAACGAGCTTCTGCCGGCAAATCCGCCGAGATCTCCGGCCAGCGACTCGATGTTGGCGGCGAGCTGCTCGCGCGTGCGGTGCTCGGTGCCGCGCGTCAGCATCTCGGCGACGAAGTTGGAGACGCCGTTGTTGCCCTTCCGCTCGGCGAGAAGACCTCCGAGCACGGCCGCTCGCACCGAGAACATCGGCACCGCGTGGTGCTCCTGCACGATCAGACGCACGCCGTTCGGAAGCGTGACGAGCTTCGGCTGCGTGTCGGCGCGCGTCGCAGGCGGCGCCTTGGCCTGCCTCGCCGCGCCGACTTTCGACGATGCTTCGACGACGGGCTTCTTGGTCGCGAGCGCCTGGGCATCGGCGCGAAGCGTCGCGAGCGTGACGAGCTCTGCAGAACCGGTCGGCCGGAGCGTGACGCCGGTCATGTTCTCGGGCGTCAGGTACTTGCGCGCGACCTTCTGCACGTCGGCCGCGGTGATTTCGTGAAGGGCCTGGATGTACTTCTGCGCGTAGTCGAGATCCTTGTGCACGACGATCGCATAGCCGAGCTCGCGAGACTGGCCCTGCACGGTCTGGCTGCGGTAGACGAAATCGCTTTCGAGATTGGTCTTGGCGCGCGCAAGCTCTTCTTCGCTGACGGGATTGTCGCGGATCCTTGCGGTCTCGCCGATCAGGCCGTCGAGCACGGCCTTGACGTCGTCGGCTTCGCACGACGCGGTCTCGAGGAAAAGGCCCGGATCCGGAGGCGTATAGGCGAACGCTCCGGCGCTCGTTGCCAGAGGATGCTCGGCGACCAGGCGCCGGTAAACGCGCGAGCTTTCGCCGCCGCCGAGAATGTGCGCGAGCACGTCGAGCGCCGGCGTGTCCTTGTGGTTCGCATCCGGAATGTGGAACCCGATCGCGATCTGCGCTTCCTGCACGTCCATGACGGCGCTCGCGAAGCGCGTTTCCTTCTGCGCCGGCTCGACCGGCCGCGCAGGCCGCTGGACGACGTGATCCGCGAACGGGCCGAACTTGGCCTCGATCTCGCGTTTCATCGCCTCGGTGTTGACGTCGCCGACGACGATCAACGTCATGTTGCTCGGCGAGTAGTAGCGCTTGTAGAAGCTCGTGATGAGCTCGCGCGTAAGACCTTTGATCGACTTCTCGGTGCCGATGACCGGACGCTTATAAGGATGCGCCGAGTACGCGGTCGCGAACATCAGGTCGTAGACGCGGCTCGACGGAGAGTCCTGCCCGCGCTTCCACTCCTCCATGACGACGCCGAGCTCCTTGTCGAGCTCGCCCGGATCGAACGACGAGTGCTGCGTGGCGTCGGCAAGGATGTCGATCCCCTCGCCGGCAAAGCGCGACGCCAGCACGAGGTGATAGACGGTCTGATCCCACGACGTCCACGCATTGATGCTGCCGCCCGACGACTCGACGGCCCCGGCGATCTCGCCGACTCCGCGGCGCGCGGTTCCTTTGAAAAGCATGTGCTCGTGCACGTGTGCGATGCCGGCTTCGATGGCCGTTTCGTCGGCGCCGCCGGCCTGCACCCAGACCTGCTCGGCGACGACCGGGGCGAAGTGGTCCTCGCGGATGACGACCTTCATGCCGTTGGCGAGCTGGAAGACCCGGGTGTCGGTGTCGGGAGCACCGTTGAGCTTGTGAGCCTGATTCATGGAACATCCTGGGGTCGACGCGGCGATCGCTGCGGCAAGGATGACGGCACCTCGCAATGCCGAGCGCAGACGTGACCCTGTAGCGACCGAAGCGAAGGGAGAGGGAGCGGAAGAAACCTGTCTGTGATGCATCCTGCTGGTCCGTGGGGAAATGGGCGCCAACCCTGCCACGACCGCGGTGCACGGGCCAGTCGGAGCGTTGACTCCCCGCTCGCCGCTCGGGATCATGCCCGCCTCGTCCATCGGCAACCCCGCGCGCTGCGGCGCGGGGTGCCGGACGCGGTGTGCGCTTGAGTCCCGTCGATATCATTTTCGCCATCATTCTCGTGCTCGCGATGTGGCGCGGCTACTCGAGAGGGCTGCTGCGCACGGCTGCGACCTACGTCGCGCCGGTGCTCGCGTTCATGCTGGCAAAAGACTTCTCGGATCCGGTCCGCGACCGGCTCGCGCTCTACCAGGTCGTCCCGGAGTTCGCGCTCGAGTTCTTCGCTCCGCTGATCGTCTTCATCGTCGTGGTCGTGGTCGTGCGGCTGTTCGCGTCGCTGGTTGCGCGGCTGCTCGGCGTCGGGCTGTCGCTTCCGAGCCGGGTGCTGGCCGGGCTTGCGAGCGTGGCCATCGTTGCGATTGTGCTCGGGGCGGTCGTCATCCTGGTGCACGAGCTGCGTCCGCCCGAGCGCGTCAAGCTCGACACTCCCGGTGAAGCGCCCGGCGATCCGTTCGAGAGCCTGCTCGCGACGCTCAACGAGCGATTCTCCGAGTCGCTGCTCGCGGCGCCGCTCGAGCAGCTCGCGTCGCGCGTGCTGACCGAGACGATCGGCAGCACGCAGCACAGCTCGCCGGTCGGCCGCGACATTCGCGAGCAGATCGAAGGCGCGGCACAGAAGGCCGCCGGGGCTGCCATCGATTCTCTCGGCAAGCCGCCGACGCGTCACGATGCGCTGCCGCCGGCTTCGTCTTCACCGGCTTTGTCTTCAAAGGAAGAGCCGGCGAGGCCCGCCGCGTCCGCTGCCGCGAGACCGGCGCAACCGATCCGGCAGGTCCAGCCTGCAACGCCCGCGGCGCCTTCCGACAGCGGCCGACGATGATCGCCGAACAGAAGATCGCCGAGATCCGTCAGTCCGCACGCATCTCGGAGTTCATTGCGCCGTACGTCTCACTGCGGCGGAGCGGGCGCGGGATGATGGGCCTCTGCCCGTTCCACAGCGAGCAGTCGCCGTCGTTTTCGGTCAGCGACGAAGGCGGCTTCTACCACTGCTTCGGATGCGGAGCCGGCGGCAACGTCTTCAAGTTCGTCATGCAGATGGAAAACCTTTCGTTTCCGGAAGCGGTTCGAAAGATTGCAGCGCACTACGGCATCGACGTGCCCGAGGAAGGCGTCTCGGCGGGCGCGGCGTCCGAGCGCGACGCTTCGTTCGAGATGCTCACGTCGGCGGCGAAGTTCTACCGCGCGTGTCTCGGAGCGACCGGTTTCGGGCAGACCGTGAGCGCTTATCTCGACGAGCGCGGCGTCAGCGAAGCGTCACGCGAGCGCTATTTTCTCGGCGCGGCGCCGTCGGCGGGCGATGCGCTGGTCCAGCACTTCCGTCGCAAGCGCTACGATCTGCGCGTGGCCGAGCGCATCGGCCTCGTCGGGCTGCGCGGCGGCTCGGCCTACGATCGTTTCCGCGGACGTCTGATGTTCCCGATCCGCGATTCGCAGGGACGCACGCTCGGTTTCGGCGCGCGGCGGATCGGCGACGGCGACGGGCCGAAGTACCTCAACTCGAGCGACTCGCCGGTCTACCACAAGGGTCGCGTGCTCTACGGCCTGTTCGAATGGCGCGAATCCGAGCGCAAGCCGGTGCAGGCTGCGCCGCAGACACCTGCACAGACACCGCCGCGAGCACCGGCGCAGAGTGCGCCGCGGGATAGTGAGCTCATTCTCGTCGAGGGCTATCTCGACGTGATCGCGATGTCGCAGGCGGGCATTGCCAACGTCGTTGCCGGATGCGGTACGGCGCTGACCAGCGACCAGGCGCGGCTCGTGCGCCGTCATGCCGGCGACGTCGTCGCGCTGTTCGACGGTGACGACGCGGGGCGTCGAGCCGCGGCGCGCAGCTTTCCAGTTTTTCTCGAGGCGGCTCTGTGGGCACGCGGCGTATTTCTTCCCCAAAGTGAGGACCCGGACACATTCGTGCGCAGGAACGGAGCCAGCGCGCTTCGCAGCGAGATCGCGGCCGCGAAACCGCTCGTCGAATCCTACGTCCGTTATGTCGCCGAAGGCGCATCCGGGCCCGGAGCGACGGCGCGAGTGGGCGCCGAGCTCGCGACCGTGCTTCGCAAAGTCGAGAATCCGTTCGAGTACGACGACTTCGTGCGCAAGGCGTCCCTGTGGACCGGGATCTCCGAACGGGTCCTTCGCGAGCAGGCGCGTCCCGAGCAGAAGCCGTCGGTGCGCGCTCCGCAGCGCAGCATTTCGATCGCCGCCGGGCCGCCGACCGCCGAGGAGCTGCTGGTCTCGGTGCTCCTGTCGGATGCGGGCTGCGTTGATCGTCTCGAAAAGCGGGATATCGTGGGCCACCTGCACACGGAGCCGTGGGCAACGATCGCGGCCGACATTTTCGCGGCGCGTGATTCGACAGGAGGATTCGTGCCGGGCGACATTCTCGCGGAGCTCGACGGCGATCTCCGCAGCCGCATCGTGGCCAGGCTCCAGGGCGATCCGACGTTCGGCGACGCGGATGGACGGCAGACGGTCCTCGCCGACTGCCTGAAGCGCCTGGCAGGCGCAGCGTTCGAGCGCTCGAAGAAGCGCATGCTGCTCGAGCTTCGACGCCTCGAGGAGATCGGCGACGACGCGGGTGCCGCGGCGCTTCTCGAGCGATGGAACAGAATGAAGAGCGAAAAGGTTCGTTGAGACAGATGACCGAAAAGAAAACCGGAAAGAATCCCGACGACATCGAGCCTCTCGCCGAAGACGAGGAGGTCACCGGCGTGCGCGAGCTCCTCGAGCTCGGCCGTACCAAAGGTTTCGTCACGCTCGACGACGTCCACGAGGCGCTCGATCCGGAGATGGTCGAGCAGGACGAGATTCTCGGCGTTCTGGCCGCGCTTCGCGAAGGCCACATCGAAGTCCGCGACGGTACGGCAACGGCGGCCAAGGCCGAAGGCGCCGAGCCCGCCGAAGAGCGCGAGTTCGAAACCAGCGACAGCGTCGCCGACTACGTCCGCATCTACATGCGCGACATGGGCGCGGTGCCGCTGCTGTCGCGCGAAGGCGAAGTCACCATCGCCAAGCGGATCGAGGACGCCGAGATCCGCGTGTTCTCCCTCGCATTCGGTTCCGCGCCCGGCCGGCGCCACATCGAATCGATGATCAAGGACCTTGCCGAAGGGCGCCTTCGCGTGCGCAATCTCGTCAAGGAGACCGAAACCGCCGAGTTCAATCCCGACGCGGCATTCGATGAAGAGGCCGCCGTCGATCCGCTCGCCGCCGAGCCTGCCGAAGAGCCGCCGATCGACGAGGAAGCGCCGGCCGACGTCGACGCCGCGACTCCCGCAGAAGAAGAAGCCGAGGCATTCGCGCGGGTGACCGAGATGCTCGGGCGCGCCGGCGAGCTGGTCGTGCGCATCGAAGCATCGCTCGATCATCCGGGCGGCGAGCCGATCGAGCCGCTGCAGGAAGAAATGCTCACGATCCTGCGCGAGATTCCGCTGCATCCCGATCAGGTTGCTGCTGCCGTGGCTCGTATCGACGAAGGCCACCGCTCGCTTCGCACGCGCCTGACGGTGCTCGACCAGGCCGAGAAGAAGACCGGCCGGCGCGCCGACCAGATCATCGACTATGCCGGCCAGCTCGGCATCGACCGCACCACCGACCAGCGCATCTGCGGAACGCTGCGCATGAGCGCCGAAGTCATCCGCGAAACCGCCGAGCAGATCATGGCCGCGTCGGGCGAGATCGACGTATTGCTGGCGTCGCTGCGCATGAGCGAAGAAGGCCTGACGCGCCTGATGCGCGAGCTGACGATTGCGCAGAGCGAAGTCGTCGAAGCCAAGAAGGCGCTGATCGAAGCCAACCTGCGCCTCGTCGTGTCGATCGCGAAGCGCTACAACAACCGCGGCCTGCAGTTCCTCGACCTGATCCAGGAAGGCAACATCGGCCTGATGAAGGCCGTCGACAAGTTCGACTACCGCCGCGGCTACAAGTTCTCCACGTATGCGACGTGGTGGATCCGCCAGTCGATCACGCGCTCGATCGCCGACCAGGCCCGCACCATCCGCATTCCGGTGCACATGATCGAGTCGATCAACAAGATCATTCGCACCAAGCGCCAGTTCCAGCAGGACAACGGCCGCGAGGCGACCGACGCCGAGATCGCCAAGATCCTCGACATGGCGCCCGAGCGCGTGCGCAAGATCCTGAAGATCACGCGCGAGCCGATCTCGCTCGAGACGCCGGTCGGCGACGAAGAAGACAGCCATCTCGGCGATTTCCTCGAGGACCAGCGCGCCGTCTCGCCCGCCGAAGCCGTGGTCAAGAGCAACCTGCAGCACCGCACCCGGCAGGTGCTCTCGTCGCTCACGCCGCGCGAGGAACAGGTCCTGCGCCTGCGGTTTGGCATCGGCGAAAAAACCGACCATACGTTGGAAGAAGTCGGGAGCCGTTTTTCCGTGACACGCGAACGCATCCGCCAGATCGAAGCCAAAGCGCTCCGCAAACTCCGGCTCTCCGTGAGAAGCAAAAAACTGAAGGGTTTCATCTCGTGATTCTCGCCCTGGACCCAGAAAGCACCGTTGGGTCCAGATCGCTGGACCAGAATTCAGAGTTGGTCCGAGACGCGACACACCGCATCCGGCCAGAGCTCGTAGTTGGGTCCAGATGCGAGGCGGGCGTTCGCGGAGGGAGTGAGGCGTAGCGGAGCTACGCCGCAACGACCGACCGAACGCCCAACGAAGCAGATGGGCCCAAATAAGAGTTCTGGGCCCATAGCTCAGTTGGTTAGAGCGGGGGACTCATAATCCTCTGGTCCCAGGTTCAAGTCCTGGTGGGCCCATCGCTGAAGGCAGGAGATCACAGGGAATTGTCGAACCAGCTCGAGATACTTTTCCAGCTTCAGGTTCTCGATACGCGCCTGCAGGAGAAGCAGCGCGTGGTCGGTCGCTACGAATCCGATCTGGCGGCGCGCCAGGCTGCCATCGCTGCCAGCACCGCGAAAATCGATGCCCTTGCAGCGTCGCGCAAGGATGCCGTCGCGCAGCGCGCGTTTGCCGAACGCAAGATCGAGGATCTCCAGGAATCGCTGAAGACCAAGCGCCAGCGCGCGCAGAAAGCCCGCAACGAGAAGGAAGTCCGCGCCGGCCAGGACGAGGTCAACTCCGCGCAGGAGGAGATCCGCGAGAGCGAGACGGTTCTTCTCGAAGCGATGACGCGGGTCGAGGAGCTCGAGGCGCAGATCGCGAAGGCCAAGGCGGAGCGCGCCGAGCTCGAGAACGAGGATCACCGCCAGATCAGCGAAGCCGAAGGAAAGATCCATGCGCTTCGCAGCGAGCTCGAAGCCGAGCGCAGCGAGCGCGAAGGCGCGGCTGCGGCCATCGAGGCGTCACTGCGCAAGAAGTACGAATTCCTGCTCGAAAAGCGCGCGGGGCTTGCCGTGGTCGAAGTCGACGGCGGGGGCTGCTGCTCGGGCTGCCACGTGCAGATTCCGCCGCAGACGCTGATCGAGATCCGCCGCACGGGCTCGCTCAAGGTATGCCCGATGTGCCAGCGCATCCTGTTCGTCGCCGCGATCGCGCCTGCCGGCTGAACCTCCCCGTCGCTCCATTTCGCGGCCGCCGCGTCAGCGGTTTTCGTAACGGCCGTAGTCGAAGATCCCTGCTTCGATCGGCGCCATCTTGCGATACGCGGCGTGCAGCGCGTCGCTGTGGGCCCAGAATCGTGGGTCGGTCCTGCGCACGCCGTATTTCGCCATCGTCGCGGAGTAGTCGGCTTCGCTCGAGAGCTTCGAAATCGCTTCGACGTACGCCGGAAATTCGGACGCCGGCATGTTCTGGAATGCATTCGGATACGCACCGAGAAATCCGCTGACGACCGTCACGGTGTCCTCGGCCGGCAGCCGCTCGGCGGCTTCGCGGAACAGCGTCGAGATGTTGTTGTGCGCGCTGTTGTGCAGCAGCGAGTAGTGCTCGGCCGCGCCGTCCGGTCCGGTCAGCGTAACGAACGTGACCTCCGGCAGATACGACGTCGCGACGCCGGAGAGCTGGCCTAGCCGCGCCATGCTGCCCGCGACGTCGCGCGAAAGACGCGATGCCCGGATGTCGTAGCGGCGGTCGAGCACCGGCGAGAGCTTCGACTTCATCATGCCGTAGAGCTCGGTCAGCGGCTCGTCCGTGCGGTAGACGACGCCGGTTTCGTGCGCGAAAAACGCCTTGTCGCCCTGCAGGTACTGCTTCACGTCGTCGCTGGCGCCTCGGTACCAGAAGTCACGCACCGGATCGCGCGACGCCATCGGAAGCAGATAGAGGAAGTTCGACTCGCCCTCCATGCGCAGGAAGTCCATGTAGAGGCGCGTCGTGAGCTGATGGCCGACGTTCCCGAACACGTCGTAGCCGGCGACGAGCAGGTAGTGAATGCGCTCGAGCAGCGGATATCCGACGACCCACATCGTCTGCGGCTCGCCGACGAACCCCTGCACGACGGTCGCGCTGTCGAAATGGCGGAAGATCGTCAGCGCGGCGTTCCGGTTCTTCCCGTCGCCGTCCCAAAGCAGATCGAGAGTCGGCGCAAGTTTGCCGCCGAACCTGCGGTTGAGAACGTCGGTCTTGGCCTCGAGATACCTGGTCTCGGCGTTCGCGTAAGACTTCCACTGCAGCAGCGGAAGCATGCTTCCCGCTTCGGCGGGCAGCTGGATCTGGTCGAGCGCGGCGGCGAGCTCACCCTCGCCGAGCTCGCCCTGCTGCATTTTGTCCGGATCGACGAACGCGACCCAGAACAGGTCGTTGATCACGTTGGGCGCGACCTGGCCGCGGCAGACCGGGCCCTTGATGAAGCCCATGATCGTGAACTGCGCTTGTTCGAGCATCAGGCGGTAGCGCGCAATGCTCGGAATCTCGACGAACGCGCGGAACGGATTCGACGCGATCTCCGGCGCGTACGACGGCATGCTCGTGACGGTGTAATCGGCATCGAGGAACAGCGATTTCAGATGCTTCAGGCGCGCTGAATCCAGTGGATACGGCATGTGCGTCTTGGCGACGATGGCCTCATCCATGCGCCGCAGGCGGTAGTAGGGGCGCTCCACGCCGGGATCGTCGTACGGCCGGCGCGTCGCGATCACGCGAATCGGCTGCCCGGGCGGAGTGCTCGAGCGGACGAGCTCGAAGTATTCGACGGCCGCACCAGTCGCAGGCGCAGCGCGTAGATCGTCGAAGTAAAAATGCCCGAGATACCAGTGCTCGTAGATGTAGCGGCTCATGAGCCGCTCCTTCAGGCTGTCGCCGTTGAGGAACTGCTCCCACGCGGCGATGCGCGCGCCGTGGGCCGCGTCGAGCGGCGCGGGCGGAGCGTACGGAGATCCGGCTTCGATCCAATCGGTGAGCGCACCGTATTCGGCGGTGCTCAGCCCCGGCATTCCGAACGGCATGCCGAGCTCCGGGCGTTTTTCGACTTCCCCGATCTCGTCGATCGTTGCGCATACCGGCGCGCGGCTGAGCGAGAAGTCGTACTTGTCGGCCGGAAGGATCGCGGGTGCAGCTTGCGGCTGCCGGCGTCGCAGCTCGAGGATGCGGTGCATGACGCTGGCGCGCGCATTGGCCTCGGCCGTGTCCTTGCGCTCGTTCAGTACCGGATGAAAACCTTTGGCGCGCCACTCGGCGTTGGTTTCGGCATCGAGATGCAGGCGCGTCGGAGAAGCCTCGACGAGCCGGGTAGCGTAGACGATGTCTTTCGAAGCACCGCGTGTGACGCCGTCGTACGAAGACAGCTTGAGCTGGCATGGAGCGTCGTAGCACGCGTGGCAGACCACGCAGCGATGCTCGAGCACATTGGAGACGTTCTCCCACTTCGCCCGCGAAACCTCCGAGGCCGGGGCGTTCTCGAAGCGGGCCGGATCAGGCGGCCCGTAAAGATCGTCGAGCCGGTGCGTAGCGGCCAGAGTGCAGCCGGCCACGAAAAACAGGAGAGACGCGATCAATCTGCGCATGGGCCGGTCTAACGTCGCATCCCCCCAACCGGAAATGCAGAGCCTGTCGTATGTGCGCGCGACGGCGCTTTGCCGTCCGGCGAGCCTTTCGCTGTAGATTCGCGCGGGCGGTGTTAGAGTCGGTGCGGAGCCTGAGCCGGACGGGCAGTCGCCGGCAGCGCATCAAGCGCTGCGGGAGGAAAGTCCGGACTCCATAGAGCAGGGTGGCCGATAACGACGGCCCGCCGCGAGGCGGGGAAAGTGCCACAGAAAACAAACCGCCGTGGCCGCAAGGCTGCGGCAAGGGTGAAACGGTGAGGTAAGAGCTCACCAGATCCGCCGGTAACGGCGGATGCTCGGTAAACCCCACCCGGAGCAAGACCGAATAGGGAGGCGGGCGGCTCGCCCCATGCCTCCGGGTAAAGGTCGCTCGAGCCGCCGGGTAACCGGCGGCCTAGAGGAATGACTGCCGGGTCGCGCAAGCGATCGCACAGAATCCGGCTTACAGGCCGGCTCAGGCTCCGTCGGTTCGCTGCGGCGGACTCCCATCTGATTGACAACAGAGTAAGTATCCCTCAGGTGCGCCAACTGCGGGGGTGCGAATTTGCTGGACGCTGTCGCAGTTTCTCGCCAGCCGGCGACGAAAAATCCCCGTCGAACCTCCGCTAAATCAGGCGCTTACCCGTTGATCACCTGTTCGTGGCCATACCGGCGCGACCCCACCACCTTGCTGAGAATGTTGTAAACAAGCTACGCGGGACGGAGATCATCGGTCTTCCAGGCCGATTTGGCCCGTTCTGTACGACGTCGTAGGGGGCAGACGCGGGCGGAGGAGGGTTTGTGAAACGTTTCGCTTTCCGCCGGTTTGCCGCTGCTGCGGTTTTGAGCATTTCGATCGGTCTGCCAGGTGCGGCGCTCGCGCTGCCCGACGCGCAGTCCGAATGCCGTGACACGATCGCCGAGTCGATCACCCGCTATGCCGGTACGGCGGCGAAGGCCGTCGCCAGCTGCCACAAGCGCCGCAGCGCCGGAGCGAGGTCACCTGCCACAGAGTGCAACGATGTGGCCGTGGCAGACGACGCCGGCAAGACCGTTGCCGCGCGCACCAACGCTCGCGCGGCGATCACTTCGGCATGCGCGAGCGCCGATGAGCTTCTGGCCAACTATCCGTCGTGTCCGGCACCGGCGTCAGCGGCCGACGACGGCGGGCTGACCACCGGCATCGACGATTTCGGCGAAGTCGCCGACTGCCTGCTCGCGCTCGCCGACGTTCAGGTCGGCGCGATCGCAAAGGCAGGGCAGGGCGATCCGCAGGAGACGCTGACGGACCCGCTGCGAAAGTGCCAGGGCGGAGTCGGCAAGGGAACGATGCGCGTGATGCGCACCGTGATGAGCGAGCGTCGCCGCTGCCAGAAAGAAGTCGACGAGCATTCGAACAGCGACGATTACGCGTGCACGAGCAGCGATCCCCGCGGCCGCGTGTATTCCGCGCTCGTGCGCTACCAGGAGAAGACTTCTCCGATCTGCAACTTCTCGCCCGACGTGCTGTCCGCGCTCGACGCGTGCTCGGACGATGCGAACGGTTTCATGGACTGCTCGAGCCAGAGCGCCGTGGTTCGCGCCGGCACGCTCATCCGCGATGCGTACGTCCTCGGCGAGCAGACGACGACGACGACATTGCCCGGGCAGACGACGACCACTCTCGAGAACGACGGCTCGTGCGGAGGCTCGGCACCGACCTGCGACGGGACGTGTCCCGACGGCCTCGTATGCCAGTCGAACGGGGCCGAATGCCATTGTGCAGCCGAGGGTACGGGCCACTGCGCTCCGGCGACGATCCGCCGCTCCATCCTCTCGAGGTTCTCGCCGATTCGTCCGGGGCAGACCGCGCTCAACGCCGGATGGTCCGGTATCGCGATGGACATCGACATGCCGGACGGTGCCGGCGACTGGGTCGACGTCGAGTGCGACGACAATTGCGAGAACTGCGAAGTGCATCTCAAGCCGAACGTCGAGAGCGGCGCATCGGCCTGCCGCTGCACGAGCGATCCGACGCAGACCTGCAACGTCATCAACGGCTCCGATCCCGACAGCTGCGGAAGTCTCGATCCCACGTGCCGCTGCTATTTCGGAGCGCCGCTTCCGGTGACGACCGCAGGCAATCCGGCCTGCGTCGGGTTCCGCATCCGCGATGACTACAAAGGGACGATGAACCTGCGCACCGGCGAGTGGCACGACAGCCTCGCGGTCGCCGCGGTCGTCTACCTCGGCGTCGCGACGGCCGAGCCGTGTCCGACCTGCGACGGCGATCCGGTGCCGAACGACGGCATCCGCGGCGGCACCTGCAGCGACGGTCTCGGCACGGCGTGCGACGTCAACGGCGCGCACTCGACGTTCGGCAAAGTCAGCAACGATTGCCTGCCGCCGTCGGCCGCGAACATCAGCGGTGCGGGACTGATCATCGACGTGAACTTCTCGACGGACCAGGTCACGCTCGGCGCGACGCTGCCGTGCGACACGCCTGCCGGTCGCCTCTGTCACTGCCGCACGTGCACCGGTAACACGAACGTCGCGTGCTCCTCCGACAGCGTCTGCGCGCAGTTCAACGCCGGCGTATGCACCGCTTCGGGCGGCGCGGGCGTTCGCCTCAACCAGTGCACCAACTTCGACTGCAGCGCGAACGGCAACTGCACGACCGGCCCGATCGACAGGTACTGCGACAACGAAGTGTATCCGGACGGGCGCGGCTACACTTCCTGCCAGTCGGATGGCGACTGCGCTTCCGGCGGACACTGCACCATTGCCCAGTTCCGTCGCTGCTTCCCCGATCCGATCGTCTACGAAGGTTCGGCAGATCCGTACGGTCACACGGGCGTGTCGGCGTTCTGCGTCGCGCCGACGTCGAATCCCGCGATCAACATCGCTTCGGGATTGCCTGGCCCGGGCGGACTTCTGGTCACGTTCGCCGACGATATCCGATGCCAGAACGACCCGTCGGTCGCGTACCAGTTCCCGTCGGGCGCGAACTGCGAGGAGGTCATCGGAACCACGACGACGACGCTCCTGCCTCTGCCCGAGTGCGGCGACACCGACGCGCCGGAATGCGGCGGCCTGTGTCCGACCGGTTCGGTATGCGGCGACAACGGCTCCGGAACGTGCGTGTGCACGGAGCTGCCGCTGCCGTCCTGCGACGATTCGACGGCCCCGGTGTGCGGCGGCATCTGCAGCGGCCAGGGCGAAGTTTGCGAGGCGGTCGGAGACGCATGCCAGTGCATGGTGGTCACGCTGCCGCAGTGCACGTCGGCCGACGCGCCGGTGTGCGGCGGACTGTGCCCCACTGGTGAAGTTTGCGCGAGCGTCGGGTCTTCGTGCGAGTGCGGCGCGCCGGGTGTTCCGACGTGCGGATCGGCGATCGCACCGACCTGCGCCGGGCTCTGCGACATCAACCAGGCGTGCATCGCGAGTGGCGACACCTGCCAGTGCGTGACGTTGCCGGTTCCGCTCTGCGGCGACGCTGCGACGCCGCTGTGTGGAGGTGCGTGTTCGACCGGATCGACGTGCGGTCAGGTGGGCGACATCTGCCAGTGCACGCCGATTCCGCTCGAGCCGCCGGCTCTGCCGGTGCCTTGACGGCCGGAGCGCGAGGAAACCAGGGACAGGCACCGGTCCTGCGTGGATCGGTGCCTGACCCGAAACGGCTGCGTCGCCAATGGCTCCGGCGGCGCGGCTGCAACACCAACCCGTAAGGTCCGCGCGTGACAGCCGGACCCGTAAGCAGCGCCTGCAATTCAGGCGACGGTGAAGCTCGTCATGAATCAGAACCCCGGACGCCCCATTTCAACTTCGCTGGTCACCATCGCGGTCGTGCTGATGCCGATCGTCGCCGGCGCGCAGTCGCAGCCGTATCGAACCAACGACCTTTCCGGTATCGCGCTCAACGTGCTGCCGCCCGGGCAGGGCCGCTATCTCAACGCTGCGGAGATCGCGCAGTGGGAGGCCAACGGCTCGCAGCCGACGCAGAACACCGATCAGAGGTCGCTCTACGACCTGCTCATTCAGGCGGCGCCCGAGCTCGTGCCGGGCGACCTTCCCGAATTCTTCAAGGATGCATCGTTCGGCGTAAAGGATGAGGACGTCGTGCGCACGTATTCGCCGCGCGCGGGCGTCGTGATCCGGCGCGACCGCTTCCAGGTTCCGCACGTGTACGGCACGACGCGCTCCGATACGCTGTTCGGCGCGGGCTACGTGACCGCGGAAGATCGCCTGTTCATGGTCGATACGCTGCGTCACCTCGCGCGCGGGCGCATGACCGAGTTTCTCGGGCCGAGCGCCGCCAACATCCAGACCGATCGTGCGACGCGCCTGTTTGCCGATTACGACGACGCCGAGCTCGAAGCGATGGGCACGCGCCTCGAAACGCTCGACCCGGTGCTCGGCCCGCGCGCGCGCCAGGATCTCGACGACTTCACCGCCGGCATCAACCAGTTCATCGGCGAAGCACGAGTCGATGCGACGAAGCGCCCGGGCGAGTACGACGCGCTGCAGATTCCGCTGATGGACTGGAAGCCGACCGATTCGATCGCGTTGTCGGCGCTGATCGGAAGCCAGTTCAGCCTCGGCGGCGGCGGTCAGATCCGCAATTCGCTGTTCCTGTCTGCGCTCGAGGCCGAGCATCCGGCCGCCGAAGCGCGCGCGATCTTCGACGACTTCCGGCGCGCGAACGATCCGGAAGCACCGACGTCGACCGACCAGCCGTTTCCGTTCAACGCCGATCCCGCGCCCGTCGATCCGGCTGCGGTTGCGCGGCCGGATGCCACGTCTTCGCTCGCGGCGGCGATGGCCGCAGCTTCGTATCCGGATCACATCGATACGCCGCTCGGGCCGCTGCCGTTTCCGCTGCATCGCGGCCCGGCCAGTAACGCGCTGCTGGTCGATGCCGCGCATTCGAAATCGGGCAAGCCGATCGCGGTCTTCGGTCCGCAGGTCGGATACTACTCGCCGCAGATCCTCATGGAGATCGACATGCACGGACCGGGCATCGACGCGCGCGGCGCGGCGTTTCCCGGCCTGTCGCTGTACGTGCTGCTCGGCCGCGGCCGCGACTACGCTTGGAGCGCGACGACCGCGTACGCCGATCACCTCGACATCCGCGTCGTCAGGCTCTGCAATGCCGACGGCAGTCCGGCAACTGCATCGAGCACCAGCTATCTGAACGACGGCGTGTGCACCGCGATGTACCGCCGCACCGATACATGGCTCGCCAAGCCGAGCGCGGGAGGGATCCCCGACGATCCGGGTTCCCTCGTGATGACGATGACGACCGAGAGAACGCGGCACGGGATCGTGCAGGCTCGCGGAACTGTAGCCGGAGAGGCGGTCGCATACGTGCTGCAGAGGTCCACGTACATGGCCGAGGTCGATTCGACGTTCTCGTTCATGCTGGCCGCCGATCCGGATCAGATCCATGGTGTGGCCGATCTTCAGCACGCGTTCTCGCGGTTCAACTTCTCGTTCAACTGGCACTTCGTCGATCCGAAGAGCATGGGCTTCTACACGACGGGCCTGTACCCGGTGCTCGCGCCGGGCGTGGATCCCGATCTTCCGTACTGGGGCGACAGTCGCTGGGATCCGGTGCGCACGCTCGGTTACGACGAGCATCCGCAGGCGCTCGATCCCGCAAAGGGTTACGTCGTCAACTGGAACAACAAGCAGGCGCCGCTGTGGCGCGCGGCCGACGACGTGTTCGCGTTCGGCTCGATCCAGCGCGTGCAGCTCCTCGACGACGGCGTCAGGGCCGCGCTCGCCGGCGACGGCAAGGTCAGCGTGGTCGAGCTCGTCCAGGCTATGGAGACGGCCGCGACCCGCGACATCCGCGGCGCGAAGATCCTGCGCACGATGCTCGACGCGCTCGGCACGCCGTCGGATTCGCGTCTTGCCGCGGCCGCGTCGCTGCTCGACGTGTGGGAGCGCGCCGGCTCGCACCGGCGCGACCTCGATCTCGACGGGCAGTACGAGAACCAGGCGGCGGTTGCGCTGATGGATGCGTGGTGGCCGCACGTGCTTTCGAAGGTGTTCGGCCCGGCGCTCGGCGGCGCGTTCGATGACGTCCCGCTCGAACAGAATTCGCCTGCCGATCCCGGCGGCAGCTCGTACTGGGGCGGCTGGTACGGACAGCTCGACAAGGATCTGCGCAGCGTGCTTGGCCGTCCGGTAGCCGGAGCATTCTCGCGCGAGTACTGCGGCGGCGGCGACGCAGCGGCGTGCCGCACCGCGCTCACCGAAGCGCTCGACGATGCGGTCGCGTCGCTCGAGTCGCAATTCTCGGCGGACTCTTCCACGTGGGACGTCGACGAGGAGGCCGAGAAGATCCAGTTCTCGCCGGTCGGTCTCGTCGAGGTCGACCCGATCCCGTGGCAGAACCGTCCGACGTTCCAGCAGGTGATGCTGCTGACCGGCGAGAACGGCGTGACGTGTCCGCTCGTTCCGTCCGACGATTGCGCGACGTTCGACGCGCCGGCGACGTCGCGTCTTTCGATTCGTGACGACGACGAAGACCGGTCGCTGAAGTGGCGACTTGCGAAAGGTCCGGCCATCGACGCCGGCGATTTCGGCAGTCCCGATTCGACGACCAGCTACGAGCTGTGCATGTACGATTCATCGTCGCGACTCATCGGCCATGCGAGCATGCGCGCCGGCGACGCGTGCGGCGGCAAGCCGTGCTGGACGCGAACCGCGCGAGGATTCCGCTACAAGGACGCGGCCGCGGCGCACGACGGCGTGGTGCGCATTGCGCTTCAGGGCGGCGACGCCGGCAGCTCGAAAATCCAGCTGCAGGCGGCAGGTCCGGCGGCCGATCCGCCGTCTCTGCCGGTGGCGGAGGCGGATTTCCCGCTGACCGTCGAGCTGCTGAACAGCGCGGGGCACTGCTGGCAGAGCTCGTACGCGAGCGCGCTTCGAAGCACCGCAGAGCGGATGGATCTTCGTAACGACTGACGCAGCGGCAACGACAGGCGGATCGAGAAGAAAAATCAGTGTCTGTCCCCGATTTCACAAAATCGGGGACAGACACTGATTTTCGCGCTCGTCGACGCGGCGCATCGGCGCTGCTCCGGTGAGTGCCGAACTCTCGCATACTCGCTCGCGGGTCTTGGAAACCGTTCGCAGCGGGGCCCAACATCGTGGGGATGCGAAAGGAGAACCCGAAAGAGCCGGCGTCGGGCGAAGCCCCTGGAACCGCCGGAGTGCTCGAGCGCAACGTCGAGGCGATCCTGTCGCATCGCGAACAGTTCGAGCGCTCACGAAGCCGCCAGGAACGGGTCGCCGATTCGATCACGCACTTCGCCGGCAGCATGGCGTTCGTCTATCTGCACATCGTGATCTTCGGCATCTGGATCGCTCTCGACCTTGGCTGGTTTCCGATCGCGCCGCTCGATCCGACGTTCGTTACCATTGCGCTGGCGGCATCGATCGAAGCGATCTTCCTGTCGACGTTCGTACTGATCAGCCAGAACCGCATGGCAGCGCTCGCCGACAAGCGCGCCGACCTCGGGCTTCAGGTGAGCCTGCTCGCCGAGCACGAGATCACGCGGCTCGTCGAGCTCGTCACCGAGATCGGCAAGAAGATGCACATCGACGCGTCGCACGACCCGGAGCTGTCGGAGCTCTCGCAAACGATCGCTCCGGAAAAGGTCCTCGACACGATGGAGCAGACCGAGCGCGAGCGCGTTGCGGCCTCTCACTAGACTCCCGGGACTGCGTTAGCCGGAAGTGCCTGCGTCCACACGGCGGGCTCGACGTGAATCCGGGCACGCGGCCGAAGACCTTCGGCGGCGGGCCGAACGAACATCAGGCGAAGGTTCCTTCAACTGAGCACAAGCCTTCGCTTTGTCTGCATTTCTGCCCGAGGTTCCGCTTGACGTCGGTGGGGCTACTGTCGTACATGGTGTGGACCGGTGGGTAGCAATGGGGTTGTGTGTGGTAAATCCTCCTGTTGCGAGTCGGTCGGGGTTTCATCGTCTTCGGACGATGTGTGTGGGCTGCCCACCGGTTTTTGTGAGGCGGTAAAGGCGCGGGGAAGCGCCGGCCGCCGTGGCTTCTCCTCCTTGAGGTTGCGCTTGAGTTTGCGCTCGAGCTTGGGCCGCCGGCGGGCATTCGATGTTTCGTGGCACGTTCTTCCACAACCTTGACGACAAGGCCCGGGTAGCCATCCCGAGGAAATTCCGCGAGCAGCTCTCGGGCGGCAAAGGCGAGACCAGCGTCGTCGTCACCAGATCCTACGGCGCCGGCCCTCGCACTCTCGACGTCTATCCGATCGACGAATGGGAGAAGCTCGAGGCCCGCATCCGCGAGCGTCGCCAGTTCGACGATACCATCCGGACCTTCAAGCGTCGCTATCTGCACCCTGCGCAGGAGCTCGTTCTCGACGGCCAGGGCCGCATTCTGCTCCCGCAGGATCTTCGCGACTCGATCTCGCTTACGAAGGAAGCCGTGTTCACCGGCGATCTCGAAAAATTCCTGATCTGGTCGAAGGACCAGTGGCTCGAGCAGAAAGAGGCCGACGAAAATTCCACCACGCCGCCGGCTCTCGACGACCTCGGTCTTTAGGACAGCGGCGATGACGGCGAACGACGACCCCGACTCCCGCGACAGGCACGACAGGATGGATCCCGCCGCGACGCCCGATCGCGAGCGTCTCGGCCGCCACATCCCGGTCATGGCAGAAGAGATGATCGAAGCCGTGCGCCCGCAGACCGGCCGCCGCTTCGTCGATGCAACGGTGGGAGAAGGTGGGATGGCCGAGCTTCTCCTCGATGCCTCGGCTCCGTTCGGCGAGCTGCTCGCGATCGACTGGGACGAAGCGGCGCTCGAGCTCTGCCGCGTCAGGCTCGCTCGCTTCGGAACCAGGGTACGCTTCGTCCGCGACTCGTTCGCGAATCTTCGCGTGGTCCTGGCCGATGCCGGCTGGGAAGACGGCGCCGACGGTATTCTCGTCGATCTCGGCGTCTCGACGCTGCAGCTCGGCCGCAACGAGCGCGGCTTCTCCTTCCAGGCCGACGCGCCGCTCGACATGCGCATGGACCGCCGGCTTCCCGTGACGGCCGCCGATCTTCTGGCCGAGCTTTCCGAAGGCGACCTTGCCGACACGATCTTCCGCTACGGCGAAGAGCACGGCTCGCGGCGCATCGCGCGCCAGATCGTCCGCCGTCGTACTACCTCCCCGGTGCGCACGACCGGCGAGCTTCGCGACGCCGTGCGCGCGGCCGGCATTCGCACCAAGCCCGGCATCGATCCGTCGACGCGCACGTTCCAGGCGCTTCGCATCGCGGTCAACCGCGAGCTCGAGCAGATCGAAGCGCTGCTCGACAACGGCTGGGAGCTGCTGCGTCCCGGCGGTCGCCTCGCGATTCTCAGCTATCACTCGCTCGAAGACCGCATCGTCAAGCAGGCGTTCGCGATGTGGTCGGCGAGCTGCCTGTGTCCCCCGCGCCAGCCGGTGTGCAACTGCAACTGGACGGCGAAGGTCCGGCGCATCACGCGCGGCAAACAGAAACCGACCGAACAAGAGAAACAACGCAACCCACGCGCTCGCAGTGCAGGAATGCGCGTCGTAGAGAGGCTCGCCGCATGAGCACGACATCCGCTCACGAAAGTCCGGACTTTTTCGAACTGCTGACGCGCCAGGGAGTGCTCGATCCGGAAGAAGCCGGACTGAGGCGGCGCTTCATCGTCAGCCTGATTGCGTTCGCGCTGCTGCTCGGCGGGCACGTCTGGGTCAGCATGCAGAGCCGCAATCTCGGCTACGAGGGCGAGGCGCTCGGGCGCCTGATCCACAAGCTCGACCAGGAGCGCGTCGAGATCGAAGACGCGCTTGCGCGCGAGTCGCGCCCGGCGCTGCTCGCATCGCGCGCGATCGATCTCGGCATGCAGAAGCCGGCACACGGCCAGCTCCGCCGCCACGAAGGTCGCGTGGACCGCGTCGAGCTCGTCGAACAAATCGGAAGGGATGCGAAGCCGTAACAAATTCAGCTCGCGGCTGTCGTTCATCGGCTGCTTCTGCGTGGCCGGTGCGTTCACGCTCGTCGGCCGCATGTACGTGCTGCAGATCGCGCGCGGCGATCACTACAAGGAGATCTCCGAGAGCACCAAGTGCAAGGACACGATCGAGATCGCCTACCGCGGGCCGATCGTCGATCGCAACGGCGTGGTGCTGGCCACGACCACTTCGGCGGCCAAGGTTTCGCGCGGTGGCGGCTACACGTACGACGCGGCGCACGCCGGAATTCTCTCGCCGATGCTCGGCATCGACCGCGCGGCGCTCGACGCCAAGCTCGCGCAGGGCGGCGACCATTTTCGCTGGCTGTCGCGCGCCGTCGACGAGGACGTCTCGACGGCGATCCACAACCTTCGGATGCCCGGCATCGAGATCCACCAGAGCCAGGAGCGCAGCTATCCGCAGGGCGGAACCGCTGCCCACGTTCTCGGCTTCGTCGGAGCCGACGCCGACGGTCTCGAAGGCGTGGAGAAGCTCTTCGATCGCGAGATCCGCGGCTCGTCGGTTACGGTCCACGTCTGCCGCGACGTGACCGGGCGCCCGTTCCTCAGCAACAGCGAAGACACCGGGCTCAACCGCGGCGGCACCGCGTACCTGACGCTCGACGCGACGCTGCAGACGATCGCCGAGGTCGAGCTCGCCAAGCAGGTGCAGAAAACCCACGCGACCGCCGGCGCCGTCGTGATGATGGACCCGAAGACCGGCGAGATCCTCGCGCTCGCCAACGTTCCGACGTTCGATCCGAACGACGTCGACGACAGCCCGCCGGCCGCGCGCCGCAACCGCGTCGTCACGGACCTGTTCGAGCCCGGCTCGACGATGAAGCCGTTCGTCATCTCGGCCGCGATGGACGCCGGGCTCGTCAAGCCCGAAGACAAGTTCTTCTGCGAAAACGGCAAGCTCATGGTGCCCGGCTGGCACAAGCCCATCCGCGATCATCATCCGCACGGCCTGCTCGACGTCGCGAGCATCATCCGCGTATCGAGCAACATCTGCTCGGCAAAAATCGGCTGGCTGCTCGGGCCCGAGCGCGAGTACGAGTATCTGAACGCGTTCGGCTTCGACCGCCTGACCCACGTCGAAATGCCCGGCGAGCGCCGCGGCATGGTGCTTCCTCCGCAGAAATGGAAGCAGATCAACACCACGACGATCAGCTTCGGCCAGGGCATCAGTGTGACCGCCATGCAACTGGCGACGGCGTATTCGACGCTCGCCAACGACGGCGTGCGGATGCAGCCGCGCATCATCCGCAAGATCACCGACCAGTACGGCAGCGTCACGCGCGACTTCCCGCTGCAGGAAGAGCGCCGCGTGGTCAGCGTCGAGGTTGCCCGCACGATGCGGCACATGCTTGCCGCCGTCGTCAGCAAGGAAGGCACCGCGGCCGCCGCGATGCTCGACGGCGTTCCCGCCGCCGGCAAGACCGGAACCGCACAGAAAGCCGAGAACGGCCACTACAGCGAGAGTCGCTGGCTCGCATCGTTTGCCGGATTTCTGCCGGTGGAAGATCCGCGCGTCGTCATCGTCGTGATGATCGACGAGCCGAAAGGCATGCACTTCGGCGGCGTCGTCGCCGCTCCGGTGTTCAAGGCGATCGCCGAGGCGAGCTTCGATTACCTCGGCATCGAGCGCGAGGTTCCGGCGCCGAGCGACGAGCTCGACAAGCTGTTCGACAACGGCGACGAGCCGATGCTGCTCGAAGCCGCGGTACCCGCAGGTACGCCTCCGCTCGCGACTCCGTCGGGAGCGATGCCGGATCTGCGCGGGCTGCCGCTGCGTTCGGCGATGCGCGCGCTCGCAACGTGCGGCTGCGACGTAAAGATCGACGGCCACGGTTTCGTCGTCTCGCACGACCCGCCACCCGGGAGCACGCTCTCGCCGTCGGCGGCCGTCTCGCTCAAGCTCGCGGCGACGCTGTGACCCGCAGTCGGGGTCGGGATTTCCGCAGCGTGCTCTGCTGCGATCACTCCTTTTTCCGCCGCAGTGCATAATGCGGCGATGACTGCGACGTCCGCTCCACCCCGCACGAAGGTCGCGCTTGCCGACCTGCTTGGCCGCGCCGAGCGCCGCGGCCTCGAAGCGAGCCTCGTCGATCCCGACGGGGTTGCACCGGCGCAGCCGATCACCGGCGTTCGCGTGGATTCGCGCCTCGTCGAGCCCGGCGATCTGTTCGTTGCCGTGCCCGGCACACACGTCGACGGCGCTGCATATATAGAGGAAGCGCGAAGGCGCGGCGCGGCCGCGATCGTCTGCGATCCGGCAAACGTGCCGCCGCAGATCGCGGCGATCGTCACCGGCGACGTCGCGGCGGCGGCGGGCTTTCTCGCTTCGGCGTTCTGGAACGATCCGACGGACTCGCTCGAGCTCGTCGGCGTGACCGGCACCAACGGCAAGACCAGCTCGACGTATCTTCTCGAGTCGGTCTGGAAAGCGGCCGGCCGCGAACCCGGAATCATCGGCACGATCGTGCAGCGGTGCCGGGCATTCGAAGACCCGTCGCCGATGACGACACCGTCGGCGGTCGACCTTCAGCAGACCCTCGCACGCATGCTCGCGGCGGGCACCGATTCGGTCGTGATCGAGGCATCGTCGCACGCGCTCGACCAGAAGCGCGTGGCAGGCTGCCGTTTCCGCGCCGCGCTGTTTACCAACCTGACCCGCGACCACCTCGATTATCACCAGACCGAAGAGCGTTACTTCGCGGCCAAGGCGTCGCTGTTCCGGCGCTGGCTCGAAGCCGGCCGCAGCGCGGCGGTGCTCAATGCCGACGATGCGCTCGTCGCCAGCCTGGCCGGCGAGCTCGGGCATCTGGATGTCTGGACGTATTCGACCGAGCCGGGAGCGTCGGCGACGGCGCGCGTCGTGTCGGCCGACTGCACGCTTTCGGGAATCGATGCGGTCTTCGATCTCGGCGGCACGCCGGCGCGGATCCGGTCGCCGCTGGTCGGCGCTGCCAACCTGTCCAACCTGCTCGCCGTCGCCGCGCTCGCACGCGCGACCGGAGTCCCGGCCGATGCGATCGCCGCCGGGCTCAGCTCGTGCCCGCCGGTGCCGGGGCGGATGGAGCGGATCTACGCGTCGGGCGGCACGCGAAGCTCGAGCGACGAACCTGCCGTCTTCGTCGACTACGCGCATACGCCCGATGCGCTCGAGCGAAGCCTGCTCGCGCTTGCCAGTCAGCGCACCGGGCGCATCGTCGTCGTGTTCGGCTGCGGCGGCGACCGCGATCGCGGCAAGCGTCCGATCATGGGTCGCATCGCCGGCGAGCTCGCGGACGTTGCCGTGCTCACGTCGGACAATCCCCGTACCGAAGATCCGCATGCGATTCTCGACGAGATCGAAGCCGGCGCCGGTGCACGAATGACACGCGCCGAGCCCGCGGCGCTTGCCGCACAGCACACGCGCGGGTATTTCGTCGAAGCGGATCGGCTTCGCGCAATCGAAACCGCGATCGCGATTGCAGCAGGCGAAGACGTGGTGCTCGTTGCCGGCAAAGGCCACGAGGACTACCAGGACGTCGCCGGGACCAAACGGCATTTCGACGATCGCGAGGTCGTGCGCGCGGCGCTCGACCGCCGGCACGGCGCGGCGGCAAAGCTCGAAGCGGGCAGCAAGGGGGATGTGGTGCGGAATGTGGTGGTGGAGAAGGCCGAGTGAGCGCAGCGTCCGCAGACTCCGCAATATCCAGACCGGATGGCCGCGACCTCGCTCATCCGGCAACCGTCGGTGACGCTGCGCTGGCGATCGGGGCGCTTGTCCGCAGCGGCGGTGATCCCGCCGCGGTCTACGAACGCGTCTCCACCGACAGCAGGACGATCGCCAGCGGCGACCTTTTCTTCTGCCTGCGCGGCCCGACGTTCGATGCGCACGACTTCATTGCCGACGCGGTGCGCGCCGGAGCGGCAGGCATCGTCTGCGAGCATGGACGCGGCGGCGCGGTGCCGGCCGCGAGCGCGACCGCAGTCATCGAAACGGGCGATACGCTTGCCGCTCTCGGCGAGCTGGCCGCGTGGCATCGTCGCGGATCTTCCGGACCGGTCATCGGCGTCACCGGCTCGAACGGCAAGACGACCACCAAGGAGATGCTGCGCGCGATTCTCGTTGCCCATCATGGCGCCGACCGCGTGCTCGCGACCCGCGGAAACCTGAACAACCTGATCGGCGTGCCGCTGACGATCTTCCAGATCACGACGACGCACACGGCGGCCGTCATCGAAATGGGCATGAACGTGCCCGGCGAGATCGCGCGCCTGACCGAAATCTCCCGTCCGACCGTCGGAGTGATCACGTGCGTGGCCGAAGCGCATCTCGAAGGCCTCGGCACCATCGAAGGCGTCGCGCGCGCCAAGGGAGAGCTGTTCGAGGGGCTCGACGCGGCCGCCGTTGCCGTCGTCAACTGCGACGATCCAAATATCGTGCGCGAGTCGTCGCGCTTTGCCGGCCGCCATCTGACGTTCGGAAGCCGCGGCGATGTCCGCGCCGAGGACGTGCGCTGCGACCGCATCTCGGCATCGACGTTCGACATTGCATACGCAGGCGAGCGCGCGCGCGTCGAGCTGCCGCTCGGCGGCCGCCACAATGTGCAGAACGCGCTGGCCGCAGCGGCGGCTTCGATCGCGAGCGGCGTGCCGCTCGCAACGGCCGCACACGGGCTGTCGAAGATGACGCCGCCGCCGATGCGCATGTCGGCCGAAGCGCTGCCGAACGGCGTCACGCTCGTCAACGATGCGTACAACGCGAACCCCGGATCGCTCGGCGCGGCGCTGGCTACGCTCGGCGGCCTCGATGCGCGCCGCATCGTCGTGATCGGCGACATGCTCGAGCTCGGGCCGCGCTCTGCCGAGCTGCATCGCCGCGTCGGTGCGCAGGCCGCCGGCATCGAGCCGGCGCTGCTTTGCGCTTACGGAAAATTTGCCGCGGACGTTGCCGGCGGTGCCACCGGCTCCGGCCTCGATGCGTCGCGCGTGCTGGTGTGCGCTAGCCATGCCCAGGCGGCTGACGCGGTTGCCAGTGTGTGGCTTCCGGGCGATGCGGTGCTCGTGAAGGGCTCGCGCGGCTCGGCCATGGAACACGTCGTCGAACGGCTGCGCGCGACGGCAAGCGGATCGGCCTCCAGATGATCTACCATTTCCTCTATCCGCTGGCGTCGACGTACAGCTTCCTCAACGTGCTGCGCTACATCACGGTGCGCGGCATGCTCGCAGCCGTCATCGCGCTGCTGATCTCGCTGATGCTCGGGCCGAGCTTCATCCGCCGCATGCGCTCGTTCGGCCAGCCCGTCAGCCAGTACGCTCCGGAGAACCATCTCGCCAAGAAGGGCACGCCCACGATGGGCGGGCTGCTGATCGTCTCAGGGCTTCTGATCGCGTCGCTGATGATGGCCGATCTCGACAACGTCTACGTGCTGACGACGCTCGGCGTGACGCTCGGCTTCGCGGCGCTCGGCTTCATGGACGACTGGCAGAAGGTCACCAAGCGCACCAACGGCGGAATCTCCGCACGCGAAAAGCTGATCTGGCAGTTCCTGATCTCGGGCGCGGCAATTGCGCTGCTGTGCATGCGCCCGGATTTCGACACGCACCTGGCGGTGCCGTTCTTCAAGGACGTTCGGCCCGACCTCGGCTGGTTCTACGTTCCGTTCGGCGCGCTCGTCGTGGTCGGATGCTCGAACGCCGTCAACCTGACCGACGGGCTCGATGGTCTTGCGATCGGTCCGGTCATGACGACTTCGGCAACGCTCGCCATCCTGTCGTACTGCGCCGGCAATGCGCGCATCGCGGACTATCTGATCATTACGCACGTACCGGGCGCCGGCGAGCTGTCGGTCATCTGTGCGGCGACGTCGATGGCCGGGCTCGGATTCCTGTGGTTCAACGCGCATCCGGCGCAGATGTTCATGGGCGACGTCGGCTCGCTTCCGCTCGGCGCGGTGATCGGCATGGTCGCGATCGCATCGAAGAACGAGCTGGTGCTGCTGCTCGCCGGCGGCGTGTTCGTCGTCGAGGCGCTGTCGGTCATCATCCAGCTCGGATCGATCAAGCTGCGCGGCAAACGCGTGTTCCTGATGGCGCCGATCCATCATCACTTCGAGAAGGCCGGCTGGCCGGAGACGCAGGTGGTCGTGCGCTGCTGGATCATCTCGCTCCTGTGCGCGATCATGAGCCTCGCAACGCTCAAGCTGCGCTGAGCCGTGGCGGCCGCGCGAACGCTCGTCGTGCTCGGCCTTGCCCGCAGCGGGATCGCCGCGGCGCGAGTTGCCGCCCGCGGAGGCTGGACCGTTCTCGTCGCCGACGACAAGCCGGACGCGGCCGCCGATCTTCCCGACGGCGCGCAACCGATCGACGTGGACGCGGCCGCGGATCGCATCCGCGAAGCCGACCTCGTCATTCCAAGCCCCGGCGTGCCGGCATCGCATCGACTTCTCGTCGCGGCGCGGGCTGGCGGAGTTCGCATTGCTCCGGAGATCGAGTTTGCCGCCGACCGTCTCACTGGAACGCTGGTGGCGGTTACCGGAACCAACGGAAAGAGCACGACCGTAAGCCTGGTCGGTGCGATCCTCGAAGCGGCCGGCCGACGGACGTTCACCGGCGGTAACCTCGGCGACCCGCTGTGCAACGCGGTCGGCCGCGAGCCGTACGATTTCATCGTCGCCGAGGTTTCGAGCTTCCAGCTCGAGCATGCGACGACGTTCCACCCTCATGTCGCGGCGATGCTCAACCTGACGCCCGACCATCTGGACCGGCACGGCAGCATGGACGAATACCTCGCGGCCAAGCTGCGGCTGTTCCAGTGCATGACAGCGGGCGACCACGCGGTGCTGCCGCGCTCGAGCGACTGGACGGCGAAAGCGGTCGCTTCGACGCGCGCGTCGGTTTCGTATTTCGACACGCCGCCGCCAGGGCAGCGCGAGATCGGCGCCGGCGGCTATCGCATCCGGCTTCCGCAACGCGGTTGGCCGCAGCTGCCGCACGATCTCGAGAACGCAGCGGCAGCGGTCGAGATCGCGCGCGTGCTCGGCGTCGACCGGGTAGCCGTCGAGCGCGCGATCGCCGGGTTCCGTCCGCTTCGGCACCGGCTCGCGAAGGTGGCCGAGATCGGCGGCGTTGCGTGGTGGAACGACTCGAAGGCGACCAACGTCGGGGCCGCAGCGAGCAGCCTGCGGGCGTTCGACGGGCGCGTCATCCTGCTCGCGGGCGGGATTTCGAAAGGTTGTGACTTCGCCGCGTTGGCGAACGAGGCGCCGCGCATTACACTCGTCGTCGCGTACGGCGAGGCCGGGCCGGAGATCGAGGCGACCCTGGCCGCATCGATGCGCGTCGTGCGTGAGTCCGCTCTTCACGCCGCGGTGCTTCGCGCCGCAAAGGAAGCACGTCCGGGCGATGTGGTGCTGCTGGCGCCGGCGTGCTCGAGCTTCGATGAGTTTCGCGACTACGCCGATCGCGGCCAGTCATTCGAGCGCTGGGTGCACGAGCTCGAGTCCGTCGGGAAGGGGTGAGGAGGAAGTGCGGTGAGCTGGACTGGTTCGGATGCGCGATCGATCGAGGCGGCGCTTGCGCTGCCGCGCGTGGCGGTACGGATGTCGGATCGGCCGGACCCGTGGGTCGTCGGGCTGGTCGCGATCCTGACGGTGCTCGGCCTGATCTTCGTGTTCGATGCGAGCACGTTCGTGTCGAACTACCACTTCGGCGACGGCTACCGGATGATCCTCAAGCACGCCGTGTCGGCGTCGGTCGGCGTCGTGCTGCTGTGGATCTGTTCGCGCTGCCCGTCGGATTTCCTCAAGCGTCGTGCGTACTGGATCTTCGCCGTGACGGTTCCGCTGGTCGCGGCCACGCTGATCCCGCACGTCGGCATCGAGGTCAACGGCGCGCGGCGCTGGATCCCGTTCGGGCTGTTCAACCTTCAGCCGTCCGAGTTCATCAAGATCTCGTACGTGATCCTGCTGGCCGCGTGGCTGGATCGCGTGCACGACCGCGTGCGCAATCCGCTCTATTCGATCCTGCCGGTGATGACGGTCTTCGGTGCGATCGGCGTGATGCTGCTCGGCCAGCCGGACTTCGGCACGACGGCGCTGCTCGGCGGCATCGCGGTGCTGATGCTGCTGCTCGGCGGCGTGCCGTGGTGGCAGCTGTTCGTGCCGGCATCGGCGATGGGTGCAGCGGGCTTCTACCTGATCTGGTCGTCCGAATACCGGTGGAATCGCGTGATGGCGTTCGTCGATCCGGAAAAGGATCCGCTCGGCGCGGGCTACCATCTGCTGCAGGCGCTGACGGCGTTCGGCTCCGGCGGGCTGACCGGCCAGGGCCTCGGCGCGTCGACGTCGAAGTCGGGCTATCTGCCGGAGCCGCACACCGACTTCATTTTCTCGGTAATCGGCGAGGAGACGGGGCTGATCGGGTCCGCGTCTATCGTGCTGCTTTTCGGGCTGCTCGCGTGGCGCGGCTTCCGCATCGCGCACCGGCACAGCGAGCCGTTCGCGCAGCTTCTCGCGGCCGGGCTGACCTTGATCATCGTGCTGCAGGCGATGATCAACATCGGCGTCGTGCTCGGTCTGCTTCCGACCAAGGGCATCGGCCTTCCGTTCATCAGCTACGGCGGCTCGTCGATCATGGCCTTCCTGGCGATCGGCGGCCTGCTTCTCTCGCTGTCTCGCGAGCTGCGAGAACGTTGAGGAATTAAAATGGGACCAGGTACATTTTTGCGGCCACGCGCGAAAACATTGCGGAATTAAAAATGTACCTGTCCCCTTTATGAAAGTTGCGATTGCTGGCGGTGGGACGGGGGGGCATTTGTTTCCCGGGTTGGCGGTGGCGGAGCTGGCGCGCGACAGCGGCGTTGCAGACGAAGTCGTGTTCTTTGGTGCGGAGCGCGGCATCGAGTCGTGGGCGGTGCCGAAGGCCGGCTTCGAGCTGGTCGCAGAGAAAGTCCACGGCATCGCCGGCGGCAGCCCGCTCGCGGCGCTCCGTTCGCTCGGCGAGATGCTCGCAGCAACCCGACGCGCGCGCAGCGCGATCCGCCGCCGCGCGATCGACGTCGTGATCGGCCTCGGCGGCTACGCATCGGCGCCGGCGGTTCTCGCCGCGCGCTCGCTCGGCGTCCCGGTCGTGCTGCTCGAGCAGAACCGGCGCCCCGGAATCTCCAATCGCGCGCTCGGCCGGCTCGCGACGCGCATCTGCACGAGCTTCGAAAGCACCGCTTCGTCGTTCCCCACCGGCCGCTCGGTGCTGACCGGCAATCCTCTGCGCAAGGGATTCGAGATCCGCCCGCCGCACGCCGGTCGCGATCTTCTTCTGGTGTTCGGCGGCAGCGCCGGCGCGCGAAGCCTCAATCGCGCGATGACGACGGCGCTCGCCGAGCTTGCCGGCGAAGCGGCGGCAAGCGGGCACCCCGAGCGCGGCAGCCTGCCGCCGATCCTTCATCAGGTCGGCAAGCCGTTCGTCGACGAAGTGCGCGCCGCATATGCGAAGGCGAACGTTACGGCCGAAGTCACGGCGTTCATCGACGACATGCCGTCGGTCTATGCGCGCGCGAGGCTCGCCGTCTGTCGCGCCGGTGCAACCAGCCTTGCCGAGCTGATCGCGACCGGCACGCCGTCGGTGCTCGTGCCACTTGCGACGTCGGCCGGCGATCATCAGCTCGAAAACGCGCGTGAGCTCGAGGCGAGCGGCGCTGCGCAAGTGGTGATCGACGACAATAATTGTGCGGCTGCACTCGCTCGCGCGCTGAAACAGTTGCTCCCTGACGACAGCGCGCTACGCTTGATGTCGGACCGCGCGGCTGCCATGGGGCGGCCCGGTGCAGCGCAGCGGGTGCTCGACGTCGTCGTCTCACTCGCCGGCACGCGGCACCAGCGCTGACTGCAGGAACCGGGAACGTCCCGGTTCCCGTTCCCGGAACCGTCATGACTCTCGACGAGCGATTCGACAGCGGGCCGGCATGGTCTTCCTTAAAGATTCCGGCTGACGGCGCCGAAGGGACGACTGCGCCCGCGCGCCACCTTGGCCGGATTCATCTGGTCGGCATCGGCGGCATCGGCATGAGCGGCATTGCCGAGGTGCTGCTCACGCTCGGCTACACGATCAGCGGCTCGGACCTGTCCGACAACGATACGACGCGCCACCTGCGCGAGCTCGGCGCCGAGATCTGGCTCGGCCACGACGCGAGCCACATCGGCAGCGACATCAACGTCGTCGTCATCTCGTCGGCGGTCTCCGACGACAATCCCGAAGTCCGCGCCGCCCGCGAGCATCGCGTGCCGGTGATTCCGCGCGCCGAGATGCTGGCCGAGCTGATGCGCGTCAAATGCACCGTCGGCGTCGCCGGTGCACACGGCAAGACCACGACCACTTCGCTGGTCGCAGCCGTGCTGAGCGCCGGCGGGCTCGATCCCACGCTCGTGATCGGCGGCCGTCTCAAATCGCTCGGCGGCACCAACGCGCGTCTCGGCCGCTCGCGATACATGGTCGTCGAAGCCGACGAGAGCGACGGCAGCTTTCTTCTGCTGCGCCCAACGCTCGCGGTGGTCACCAACATCGACCGCGAGCACATGAACTTCTATGGCGACATGGAGGTGCTGCGCACGTCGTATCTCGCGTACATCAACGCCGTTCCTTTCTACGGAAAGGCGGTGCTGTGCCTCGACTGCCCGGAGATCCGCGCGCTGCTGCCGAAGGTTCGAAAGCCGCACCTGACGTACGGAACCTCTCCGGAAGCCGACCTTCGCGCGACCGGGATCCAGTATCACGGCCTGTCGAGCTCGTTCGACGTCACGTTCAAGGGCGCGCCGCTCGGTCGCGTCAACGTGGCGATGCCTGGCGAGCACGCGGTGCGAAACGCGCTCGCGGCGCTCGTCGTCGGCATGGATTTCGGCCTCGACTTCCAGAGCTGTGCGGCCGCGCTCGCAGGTTTCGAAGGCGTGATGCGCCGTTTCGAGATCAAGGGCGAGGCCGCCGGCGTTACCGTCGTCGACGATTACGGCCACCATCCGACCGAAGTCTGCGCAACGCTTCGCGCCGCGCGGCTGGGCTATCCGGACCGGCGCATCGTCGCGGTGTTCCAGCCGCATCGCTTCTCGCGCCTCGCCGACCTTTTCGATCTGTTCGCCGAATGCTTCGAAGACGCCGATGCCGTGGTGCTGACCGACGTCTACGCGGCCGGCGAAAGCCCGATCGAAGGCTACGACGGAAGACGGCTGGCCGAAGCCGCCGGCCGCATCCATCCGGGCGAAGTCGTGTTCGAAGGAGCCGGCGCCGATCTCGCGTTGCGCGTCGCAGCACGCATCCGGCCCGGGGATCTGGTGCTGACGCTGGGTGCCGGCGACGTGACAAAGCTCGGCCCGCTCATCCTTCAGGAATTGCAGGCACTGCAGCAGGCGCAGACTGCGCCGGCCGCGTCGCGGAGCGGCGATGCGGCCGCCGCGCGTCCCAAAGAACACCAGCCCGGAGCCTGACCGTGAGCACGAACGCCGCGTCGGAACCGGGCGAGCTCGCGGCCCGCGTCGCGGCTGTCGCCGCACGCCTGTCCGGCGTCGTCGATGTCGCCACTGACCATTCGCTCGGCCGCTACACGTCATTCCAGATCGGCGGCCCGGCCGATCTTCTGGTCGAGCCGGCTTCGGTCGAAGCCCTCGCCACGATCCTCAAGGCGACCAGCGAGGTCGGCGTGCCGGTCACGTGTCTCGGCGGCGGCACCAACATCCTCGTCTCGGACGCCGGGATCCGCGGCGTCGTCGTGCGGCTCGGCAAACCGTTCGCGTACATTCGTGAACTTCGGGCCGAGGTCGACAGCGTCAGCCTCGAGGTCGGCGCCGCGACCCGCTTCATCCGCCTGGCCAAGGACACGGTTTCGCGCGGCCTCGCCGGCCTCGAGTTCGCGGCCGGCATCCCCGGATCGGTGGGAGGCGCCGCGCAGATGAACGCCGGTGCCTTCGGCGGGGAAATCTCGAAGACGATGACCTCGATGGTGTACGTGACGGGCTGTGGGGAAATCGTCGAAAAACAGCGCGAAGAGCTGCAATTCTCCTATCGAAAGCTGGCGTTGGAACCGGGCACCGTGATAACTTCGCTGCGGTTCCGTTTGCTCCGCTCGTCGGTGGGTCGGTTGCAAGAGGCAGTGGCGCGGGTTCAGGAAAAGCGCAGACGGAATCAGCCTGCCGGCTATCCAAACGCCGGCTCGATTTTCAAGAACCCACCCGGCGAGTTTGCCGGTCGGCTGATCGAAAAGGCCGGTCTGAAGGGAACGACGAAGGGCGGTGCTCAGGTCTCACCAGAGCACGCGAACTTCATCATTAACCTTGGATCGGCGACCGCGTCCGATGTCCGCGAGTTGATGGGCTTGGTCCAGGAGGAAGTGTGGTTGAGGTGCGGGGTGTGGCTGGAACCAGAGGTGCGACTCATCGGCGACTTCGGGCGATCGGATGAAGAAGCGACCTCGCGTTCGTAAAGCCAGGCATCAGGTTGCGTCATGGATCCGGCCGGTCGCGGTGTTTCTCGCGACCGCTGTGTTCGTGACGACCGGCGCGTGGGCCGCGTGGGGCCGCGTCGTCCCGTACGTGAAGGGGCACGACTACTTCCGTCTTCGCTCGATCCGCATCGCGTCCGACGAGACGCGCGTCTCGCCGCAGAGCCTTGCCGAGATCGCCGGACTCTACGACGACGCATCGCTGTGGGACGTCGATCCGCAATCGATTGAATCGACGCTTGCCGACGCGAGCTGGGTGCGGCGCGCGAGCGTGCAGCGCCACTTCCCGTGGCAGGTCAGTCTTTCGGTGTCCAAGCGGCATGGAATCGCCGCGGCCGTCGCGAACGGTAAAGCGTATCTCGTCGATCCGGAAGGCGTGCTGTTCCACGAGATCGACGAAGCTTCGGTTCCCGATCTTCCGTACCTGACCGGCTGGGATTCGGCCGCAAGCCACGCCGAACAGGCCGAACGGCTGCGCGCGCTTCTCGGCGTGCTCGATAAAGCTTCGGGCCGCCAGGTCGAGGTTTCCGAGCTGCACATGGACGACGACGGCACCGTCTGGCTCTACGCGACTGGCGTCAAGGCGTCGGTGCGCATCGGCGATGCATCGAAGGCCCTGGTCGCGCTCGACCGCCTCGTCGTGGCGCTCGCCGAGCTCGGCCCGCTCGCCGATCGTGCGCGCGTGATCGACACGGATTATCGAGACCGCATCGTGATCCGCGGCGCCGACGACAAGCTGCCGGCGATGCTCGCCGCGCAGTCCGACAAGACCTCTTCCGGCCAGGAAACTTCCGACGCGCGCAGTGCACGCCGTGCTGCGCGCACAGGCCCCGTTTCCAGTAACAACCAGCCTTCCGCACACGGGCAGGTCAAGGCGGCGCGGCATGGCTAAGAATCTTCCCATCGCGGCCCTCGACGTCGGCACGCAGAAGGTGACGCTGCTCGTCGGCGAACGCACGGCGACCGGCCTTTCGATCCTCGGCATCGGCACCAGCGCCTCGCGCGGAATGCGCGCCGGACGCGTGAGCGACGTCGAACGCACGGCGGCCGCGATCATGGCAGCGCTCACCGAAGCCGAGCGCATGGCCGGCAGCCAGATTCACAACGTCGTGGTTTCGGTCTCGGGCGACCACATCAAGGGCGAGAACAGCCACGGCGTCGCGCGCATCGACAACGACGAAGTTTCCAATCGTGCCGCGGCCCGAGCGATCGCTGCGGCTCGTGCGATTCCGCTGCCGCAGGACCACCGGCCCATTCACCTGCTCAAGCGCGACTTCGTCGTCGACGGGCAGGTCGGCATCGCCAATCCGGTCGGCATGAGCGGCGTGCGCCTCGAAGCGCACCTGCACGTGATCTCGGCTGCCGAATCGGCGCTGCGCAACCTCGCAAAGAGCTGCAATCGCGCGGGCCTTACGGTCAGCGGAACCATCGCGTCGTCGCTGGCGTCGGCCGAAGCCGTCCTCGAGCCGGATGAGCGCGAGCTCGGCGTGGCGGTCGTCGACATCGGCGCCGGCACGGTCGACATGGCGCTTTTCCAGCGCGGATCGGTCGTGCATTCGGGCGTGTTCGGGGTCGGCGGCGTCGACGTCACGCGCGACATCGCGCACGTGCTCGAAACGCCGCTCGGTGAAGCCGAAAGCCTCAAGAAACGCCACGGGTGTGCGGTGGCCGACCTCGTCGATGAAGAGCTGATGGTCGAGGTCAGCGGCATCGGCGGCCGCGAGCCGCGCGAAGTCGAAGCCAGGCATCTCGCCGAGATCATCGAGCCCAGGCTCGAGGAAATCTTCGAAACCATCCGCGACGCGATCATCCGCTCCGGATACGGCGAGCTTCTTACGTCGGGCGTCGTGCTGACCGGCGGCACGGCGATGATGGCCGGCATCGTCACACTGGCGAGCCGCGTGCTGCAGATGCCGGTGCGTCTTGGTGAGCCGAGCGGGATCGAAGGTCTGGGGGACGAGATCGACGACGCGTCGTTTGCGACCGCCGTCGGTCTCGCGCTCGGACTTCCCGAAAAGGGAATGAGCGAGCCGTGGCGTGCAGGCGTGGCTTCGCGGCTGCTGCCCGGATGGGTGCGGCGCCGCTTCAAGGAAATGGTGTGAGCGCTGTGCACACGCAGATGCTTCCATCAGACAGTGTTCGAGAGCATCGAAAGGGTTCTTTCCAATTATTTCTCCGTGTGACTCGCGGAGCTCATCCGGCGGCAACTCGTGACCAGGTGGTCACGCGTGCAAATCCAGACCGGGAGGTGTGGTCATGATCGAGCTGGTCGACGAAAATCTGAACAACGCGCGTATCGTGGTGGTGGGTGTGGGCGGCGGCGGCGGTAACGCCGTTACGACGATGATCCGGTCGGACATGGCCGGCGTCGATTTCATCTGTGCCAACACCGACTCGCAGGCCATCGGCACCAGCCTCGCGCCCGTCAAGGTGCAGCTCGGCTGCTCGCTGACCAAGGGCCTCGGCGCCGGCGCCAATCCCGAAGTCGGCCGCAAGGCCGCGCTCGAGCAGGAAGACATCCTGCGCGAAGAGCTTTCCGGCGCCGACATGGTCTTCGTGACCGCCGGCATGGGCGGCGGCACCGGCACCGGCGCGGCGCCCGTCATTGCGCGCATCTGCAAGGACCTCGGCGCGCTCACCGTCGGCGTCGTGACCAAGCCGTTCGGCTTCGAAGGCCGCCGGCGTCTTCGCCAGGCCGAAGAAGGCATCCGCGAGCTTCGCGCCGCGTGCGACACGCTGATCGTGATCCCGAACCAGCGCCTGATCGAGATCGCGAGCCGCAGCACGACGACGCGCGAGGCGTTCAAGAAAGCCGACGAGGTTCTGCTGCACGCCGTTCGCGGCATCTCGCAGATCATCACCGAGCCCGGAACCATCAACGTCGACTTCGCCGACGTGCGCACGATCATGAGCGAGATGGGCATGGCGATGATGGGCCACGGCGCCGGCTACGGCGACAGCCGCGCGATCGACGCCGCGACCAACGCGATCTCGAGCCCGCTGCTCGAGGACATCTCGATCCACGGCGCGCGCGGCGTGCTCGTCAACATCACGGCGAGCGAGGACTTCGGCATCCAGGAGCTCAACGAAGCGGTCGAGCTCATCCAGACGCAGGCGCACGAAGACGCCAACATCATCGTCGGCCTCGTGCACGACACCAACCTCGAAGACGAAGTGCGCATCACCGTGATCGCAACCGGCTTCGGCGACCGCCTGATCGACCGGCTGCAGCCGGGCCGTGACCGCGGCGAGAACATCATGACCGCAATGACCGCGCCCGAGCGTGCGTCGGAGCGTCCGTCGGCGCAGCTTCCGCGCCGCGATTCGTTCCGGCCGGTCTCGGGCCGCGCACCGATGTCGTCGATGATGGATGCCGGCATCGAAGAGCCGTACCAGACCGGCGAAGCCGAGCAGGACGCGCCGCAGCGGCGCGAGCCGGAGATGGGCCCGGAAGAGACCGCGGCCCGTCAGGAAGAGCTCGAGTTCGCCGCGATCAGCGCCGACGACGATGCGCGCGTGCCGGCGTATCTCCGCCGCTGGAAACAGAAAGGGCAGCGACTGATGCGCTAAGGGACGAGCGCGATCACGGTTGTTCTGCGGGCGACGCCTCGCCTCACCATGGACGTGGTGGGGCGGGGCGTTTCTTTGTGGCGCGGTCGCCATCGCACCGCTCGCCTCGGCAACGGTCGCGTATTCGAGCGTATCGAGTAGAGACGCCCGAACAGCCCAGCAACCAACGGAGCCCGATCATGACCGACGCACCCGCCTACACGCCGCCCAAAGTCTGGACCTGGAACAAGGAAGCCGACCACCGCTTTGCGAACATCAACCGGCCGATTGCCGGCCCGACGCAGGAAAAAGAGCTGGCCGTCGGACGCCACCCGTTTCAGCTGTATTCGCTGGCGACGCCGAACGGCGTGAAAGTCACCGTGATGTTCGAAGAGCTGCTCGCCCTGGGCCACGCGGGTGCCGAGTACGACGCGTGGATCATCCCGATCAACATCGGCGAGCAGTTCGGCTCGGGCTTCGTCGCGATCAATCCCAACTCGAAGATTCCCGCGCTGCTCGACCGCTCGACGCCGCAGCCGACCCGAATCTTCGAGTCCGGCGCGATCCTCCTGTACCTCGCCGAGAAGTTCGGAGAATTCGTGCCGACCGACCCGTCAAAGCGCGCCGAATGCATGTCATGGCTGTTCTGGCAGATGGGCGCGGCGCCTTACCTCGGCGGCGGCTTCGGACATTTCTACGCGTACGCACCGCAGAAGATCGAGTACGCGATCGACCGCTTCGCGATGGAAGTGAAACGACAGCTCGACGTGCTCGACCGCGAGCTCGCCGGCAAGGAATACATTGCCGGCCCCGACTACACGATCGCCGACATGGCGATCTGGCCCTGGTACGGTTCGCTGGTGAAGGGGCTTCTCTACGAAGCCGGCGAGTTCCTGAGCGTGCACGAGTACACGAACGTCATTCGCTGGGCCGACCAGATCGCGGCGCGCCCCGCTGTCCAGCGCGGACGCATGGTCAATCGCGCGTGGGGCGATCCGGAAACCCAGCTCTTCGAGCGCCACGACGCGAGCGACTTCGACAAGGTGAAAGCCGCGGAATAGCGATCGTCAGCGTCGGCGCACGACGCTGAACAGTGCGGTCACGATGACCGCGCCCGCGCGTCAGTAGTTGTGCACCAGGATGCGGTGCTGCCCGACGAAGTACGTGTGACTTCCGCCGACCTCGAGGTTGTAGACGAACTCGTCGTCGCTGCCGGGCGCGTCGAGTGACACCGGCTGAACCGCGAACGTCGAATACGCGACGGCCGGCGGCGTGGCCGGCTCATGATAGCCGGCAAAATACGTCTCCGCGGACACCTTCTCGTTTGCCGCGACGGTCAGCAACGAGCCGTCCTGGTCGCGGAGCGTATCGGCGACGGCAATGTCGGCGGCGCGCACCCAGCCCTTGCCGGTTACCCAGAACGGATGCGCGTCGGTCGTACGGATCGTCTCGCCGCCGACCTCGATGCGCCGCAGGTTCATGGCCGGATTGCGATACGCCTTTACGACTTCGCGCAGCGTCGTCTGCTTCGACGTCTCGTCCCACGACCAGACCTGATCGCCCGGCTTGAGATCGCGGATCGGACGCAGTCCTTCGGCCGTCGCGACGACCGTATCGCCCCGGAAACAGGGATACTGGCAATGTGAGCTGTTGCAGAAGTTCGAACAGCAGTCCGCGTTGGCCGAGCACGAGAAGCCGAGATTTATGCACTGGTTCTGGCAGGTGTCGCTGCAGCCGTCGCCGTCGACGACATTGCTGTCGTCGCACTGTTCGGTGCCGGCGATGATCCCGTCTCCGCAGGTCGTCGAGCAGGTCGACGGAGCACCGGTGCAGTCGAAGCCGCTCTCTTCGTTGCAGAACGAATCGCATCCGTCGCCGTCGGAGATGCCGCCGTCGTCGCATTCTTCCGGAGCAGAGATGATGCCGTCGCCGCAATAGAGCAGCGTCGTGCTGGTCGTCGAGCTGGTTGTCGTCGAGCTCGTCGTGGTCGAGCTGGTCGTCGTCGACGTGGTTGAAGTGCTGCTGGTACTGGTGGTCGTGCTCGTGGTGGACGTCGTGGTCGTCGTCCCGGGGACGCACTGGTTCGCGACGCACGAGCTTCCGGAGTCGCACGGCCCGCACTCGATCGGAAGACCACATCCGTCGCCCGCCGTGCCGCATTGCGCGCCGACCGCCGCGCACGACTGCGGCGTGCAGCAGACCCCGAATTTATCCGCCGGGTTCAGCGTGACGCAGACATGGCTGCTGCAGCTCTTGGACACGTGGCATTTCGAACCGTTCGGCTTGCCCCCTGCCGTCGCGACGTCGGCAGTCGAGATCAGCGCCACGGCCAGCAACGAAGAAAGGATAAGCTTGTTCACGAGGCCCCCCTGCGACGACCGTCGCTTCCCGGCAGACATCAATCGCGACGCCGTTTTCGCACGCGACCGGTCGGTCGACAAACCGCCGGCCAGCGGACCGGCGCCCGGGCGCCGGCAGACAAAGCAGGGTCGCGAGGCGTCTTGCCTTGGCGTTGGCTCGGGCCGTCCGGTATTTGCGCCGACGCTTGGGAAGTCGCCGAGGAGCTGGGCGCTGCCCGGTTCGGGACACTCGCAGGACTTCCGAGAGATCGTCGGAAATGTTAGTTGCAGCACGGGGAAGTTAGTTGGGGGGGCCGCGCCCGCGGCGCCCGGGAGGGCTTATGCCGAAATTGACGAGGCTGTTTGTTTTGACGGTCGCTCTTTGCGCGCTGTTCCAGGCTGCGCCGGCCTTTGCGACGTGTGTTGGCGATGCGCCCGACGGCGTTCTCGACGTCGGCGAAGATTGCGATCTGCTCGTGCCCGTACCGGGCGACTGCTGCTCGGACGATACGAGCGGCGTCAATGCATGTACGTTCGAGACGGACTCCTACACCTGCCGCCCGTCGGTCGGTCCCTGCGATCTCGACGACAAGTGCACCGGCGGGTCGGAGACGTGTCCGGCCGACGCCAAGAGCACCGGCGAATGCCGCAGCTCCGCCGGAGTCTGCGACGTTGCCGAGACCTGCAACGGCATCGACGACGGATGTCCGAACGATGACAAGAGCGAGGCCGAATGCCGCGCGTCAGCCGGCGTGTGCGATGTGGCCGAGACCTGCGACGGCATAGGCGACGACTGCCCGACAGATGCCAAGAGCACGGCCGAGTGCCGCGCGTCGGCCGGCGCCTGCGATCTTGCCGAGACCTGCGACGGCGTCAGCGACGACTGCGGCATCGATGCCAAGAGCACGGCCGAGTGCCGCGCGTCGGCTGGAGTCTGCGATCTCGCCGAAACCTGCGACGGCGTCAGCGACGACTGCGGCATCGATGCCAAAAGCACGGCCGAGTGCCGGGAGTCGGGCGGCGTGTGCGATCTGGCCGAGACCTGCGACGGCGCGAGCGACGACTGCCCGACAGATGCGAAGAGCACGGCCGAGTGCCGCGCGTCGGCCGGCGTCTGCGATCCGGCCGAAACCTGCGACGGCGCGACCAACACCTGCGGGGCCGATGCCAAGAGCACGGCGGCATGCCGGCCCTCCGCCGGAATCTGCGACCCGACCGAAACCTGCGACGGCGTCGCCGACGGCTGTCCCGCCGAATCGTTCTCCGCAACCAGCGTGACCTGCCGCACTGCCGTGACGGCATGTGATCAGACCGAGATGTGTACCGGCACGTCGGCCGGTTGCCCGGTCGACGCAGCGGCTCCCCTCGATACATCGTGCGGAAGCAGCTCCAGCGATACTTGCGACCAGGCCGATTCGTGCGACGGCTCGGGCAACTGCCGGCCGAATCACCGGCCGGACGGCACCTCGTGCAACGACAACGCTTACTGCAACGGCGCGGACACCTGCGGTGGCGGCACCTGCAGCATCCACGCGGGCAATCCCTGTCCGGGCCCGGACGATGACAATAACTGCGCCGAGAGCTGTGACGAAGGCAGCGACTCCTGCACCGGCGCCGATCCCAACGGATCGGCGTGCGACCTTGCCGACGACTGCACGGACGGCTCGACGTGCACGGCAGGAACCTGCGGCGGCGGCGACTCCACGCGCTGCCTGTGCGGCGACGAACCTCTGACGACAGGATGCCTCGCAGCCGGCAAGTTCCAGATCGCGATCAAGGATACGGGCGACGTGGCGAAGAACTCGATCAAGTGGAAGTGGGGTCGGGGCGTACCGGTCAATCCGGCGCTGCTCGGCACTCCGACCACGACCACGAGCTACGCATTCTGCATCTACGACCGGACCGGCAACGTACCGGTCAAGGTTGCGGCGTACGGTCTGCCGCCGAATCCGGTGTGGGACTCGAGCGTCGGTTCCATCAAGTACTCCGACAAGACCGGGCTGCACGACGGGATCGCGTCGATCAAGGGCAAGGCCGAACCGGATCCGGGCAAGTCCAGCATGGCCGTACGTGTGGCGGGCGCCAATCTGGTGATGCCGCCGACGTTCAACTCGGTCGAATTCTTCGACCAGGATCCGTCGGTGACGGTGCAGCTCGTCAACAGCAGCGGTGGCTGCTGGACCTCGGACTTTACGGCCGCGAAACTCAACACGGACCTGAGCTTCCTGTCGAAGGGACCGTAACAATCCGGCGGGCGGCGCCCGCTTCAGATACGCCGTCGAGACGGCCTGCGACTGCTGTCACAAGCCGTCGAGACGGCTTGTGACAGCAGTCGCACGCGCGCATTCTTGCGCGCCGCGGCCGGACCGCGTCAGAAGATTCGGAGGGAAAAAGATCATGATTGCTTCATCGGTTCGCCGCAGCCGCAGGGCTGCGCTCATCGGGATCCTCACGTCCGCGATGGTTGCGTATGGCCATGTCGCCGGTGCGACGCCTTTTCGTCTCGACTACCTCGTCAGCGACGAAGGCGGCGGCGTGTACCGCTACGACTTCGTTCTCGAGCTCGACAACAACGATTCGTCGTGGGCTGCAACGCAGGGCTTCGCAAACATCATCTTCGGCGATTGTTCTCCGGCGTGCCCGAGCCCGCTGACGTCCGTCACTTTCGTCGCCACCGATCCGCCGTGGACGAGCTTTCTCAACCTCAGCAGCACCGACCACAACGGACCGGCGCTTTACCCGAACTCCACATACTACGTCCCGACGTCGGTCGGCGAGGTCAAGACATGGAGCGCAACGGCGACGGCCAACCTCGCGCAAGGAAGTCTCCTGTGGTCGAACCTGACCAGTCAGAACGGCGGCGCGCTTGCCGATCTGGAAGTCGCCCACCGGCTGGCTCCCAATTGTGGAAACGGCGTCATCGATCCGGGCGAGACGTGTGACGACTCCAACATCCGCAATGGCGACTGCTGCGGCGCCGACTGCCTGCTCGACGCTGCCGACGAGGCCTGCGAGGACGCCGACCCCTGCACGATCGGCGGAGTGTGCAACGGCACCGGCACGTGCATCGGCGGACCCGTCGACGAATGCGACGACGGCGACGCGTGCTCGCCGGACTCGTGCGTTGCGTTCAGCGGGTGCGTTCACGGCACCGAGCCTGCGACCGGATGCATCACGGCCGAGTCGAACTCCATCAAGCTCAAGTATCCTCCGGCCGAACGCTTCAAGGACCAGCTCAAATGGAAGTTCTCCGGCGGGCAGATGGTCGAGCAGGCCGATCTCGGCAATCCGAGGGTGGACCGCACCTACGCGCTTTGTATCTACGACCAGACGGCTTCGGTTGCGTCGCGGGTCGCGTCGATCAGCATCGGAGCTTCCACGCTCTGGACCGACAAGGATCCCAAAGGCTTCCAGTTCAAGAGCAAGACCGGACTGGTCAACGGCGTCGCCAAAGTCGCGCTGAAAACCGGCGCGGACGGAAAGAGCTCGGCCAGCCTCATGGCGAAGGGAAATCACGTGCCGATGCCGGTGCCGGTCAGCGGCAGCAAGTACATGAACAAGGACTCGAAGGTCATCGTTCAGCTGGTCAACGACCAGACTTCGATGTGCTGGACCAGCGAGTTCACGGCGGCGAAGAAGAACGACGGGGCGACGTTCCAGGCAAAGACGCCGTAACGCGTTTTCGATCGGCAACTTCCGGCGGCGCCGCCGCGGCCAATCGCTGTTCTCGCATGTCGTTTGCGCGAGGCGGGCTCGTTTGCCCATTGCCTCAGGCCCTGACGGCTTGATAGATGCTCGAGAATGAGAAGGCTCACATGCCGGATGGTCGTTGGCGTATTGACGATCGTGCTCGCCGGGCCGGCGCACGCCAGCCTCTACATTACCGAGTTTCTCGCTCTCAATGAGACCGGCCTGACCGACGAGGACGGCAGCTTCTCGGACTGGGTCGAGATTCACAACGAGGGAGTGGCGACGGCCGACCTCGGCGGCTGGTACCTGACCGACGACGCGGCGGCGCTGACGAAATGGCAGTTTCCGGCGACGCCGGTAGCCGCCGGCGGCTACATCGTCGTCTTCGCATCCGACAAGAACCGCGCGGTTGCCGGCGCCCAGCTTCATACCAACTTCAAGCTGAGCGGCGGCGGCGAGTATCTCGCGCTCGTGCGGCCGGACGGCGTCACCATCGAGCACGAGTACGCGCCGTCGTTCCCCGCCCAGAACACGGACGTATCGTGGGGACTGACCAACAACCTTGCGCAGCAGCGCTGCTTTTCGAATCCGACGCCGGGAGCCGTCAATCAGGAGACGCCTTCGTGCGGCGTCGTCGAATCGCTCGCGTTCAGCGCGGAGCGCGGTTTCTACGATGCGCCGTTCAGCGTCACGATCACGAGCCCGACGCCCGGCGCGCAGATCTACTACACGCTCGACGGCAGCGAGCCGGCTTCGAGCAACGGCGCGCTCTACACGGCGCCGATCCCGGTCTCGACGACGACGATGCTGCGCGCAGTCGCATTCGCGCCGCCGCTGTTGCCGGCGGCATCGATCACGCACACGTACCTGTTTCTGGCCGACGTGATCCACCAGACCGGCGCCGGCTTTCCGACCGAAGGCTTTGCCGCCGACTACGAGATGGATCCGAAGGTCACGGGCGATCCGCGCTACGCCGGCGAAGTCGCGGGTGACCTTCGCACTGTGCCGACCATTTCGATCGTCATGAACGTCGACGACATGTTCGGACCGGAAAACGGCATCTACTCGCATCCGGAGCGGCGCGGCCTCGAATTCGAGCGACCCGCATCGGCCGAGCTGATCCGGACTGACGGATCGACGGGCTTCCAGATCAATTGCGGCGTGCGCATCCAGGGCCGGCTGAGCCGTGTGAAAGACAGGAAGAAGTCGCTGCGGCTGGCGTTCAAGGCGATTTACGGACCGCCCAAGCTCGAATATCCGATGTTCCCGGATACGCCGGTCACGCGATTCAACAAGCTGCGGCTGCGCGCGAGCCACAACAAGTCATGGAGCTTCGGCGTGGCGCGCGCGGACTACATCCGCGACCAGTGGACGCGCGACACGCAGATCGACATGGGCCAGGTCGCGTCGCACGGAATCTTCGCGCACATCTACATCAACGGACTTTACTGGGGACTCTACAACGTCGTCGAGCAGCCCGAGGCCGAGTTCGCGATGTCGTACTTCGGCGGCAACGAGGACGAATGGGACGTGCTCGAGCCGGTCGACACCGACGACGGAACGCGCGACGCGTGGAAGACGGCGCAGGACCTCGCAACGTCGGGGCTCGAAACTCCGGCAGCCTACGACGCGATTCGCCAGTACGTCGACGTGACGAACCTCGCCGACTACATGATCACGAACATCCACGCCGGCACTCTCGATTGGGATGCGAGCAACTGGTACGCCGGCCGCCGGCGCCTTCCGGGCGAGGGCTTTCGTTTCTTCGGCTGGGATGCCGAGCAGAGCATGGAGGTCATTCACGCCAATCGCGTGGACGTCCACAACGTCGGCATGCCGTCGGCCATCTATGCGGCACTCCGCGCCAACGCCGAGTTCCGCGTGCTGTTCGGCGATCGCCTGCACAAGCACTTCTTCAACGGCGGCGCGCTGACGCCGGCCGCGGCGGTCGATCGCTACATGAAGCGCGCCGCCGAGATCGATCACGCGATCGTCGACGAGTCGGCGCGCTGGGGCGACGCGAGGCGCCCGCTCGATCCGTACGATCGCGAGGCCGACTGGCTGCCCGAAGTCGAGTGGCTGCGGCTCTCGTATTTCCCGCAGCGCTCGGCGATCGTCCTTGACCAGTTTCGAGCCGTCGGACTTTACCCGTCGGTTGTTGCACCCACGTTCAGCCAGCACGGCGGGCCGCTGTCGCCGTCGACCCCGGTCGTGATCTCGGCGCCGGCGGGCACGATCTACTACACGGTTGACGGCTCGGATCCGCGGCTCGAAGGCGGCGCGGTAGCGCCGTCGGCGATCGTCTACGCTGCGCCCGTTGCGCTAAGCTCTCCGACCACGCTGCGCGCCCGCGCCCTCGACGGCGGAACGTGGAGCGCGCTCAACGAAGCCGCCTTTACGCCGGACATCGGCGTGCGCGTGAGCGAGCTGATGTATCACCCCGCGGCCCCGGTGGCCCCGAGCGCGTATGTAGACGACGACTTCGAGTTCCTCGAGCTGACCAACATCACCGGCGCCCCCATCGACCTGACCGGCTTCCAGATCTCGCAAGGCGTCACGTTCACGTTCGGGCCGTGGAGTCTCGCGCCGGGCGGCTACGTGCTGGTCGTGCGCAAACAGGCTGCGTTCCAGGCGCGCTACGGCAGCGGACAACCGATTGCCGGCCAGTACACCGGCAAGCTTGCCAACGAAGGAGAGCGCCTGCTGCTCGAGAATGCTGCCGGCGACGACGTCCTCGATTTCACGTACGCCGACAGCTGGTTTCCGGAAACCGACGGGCCTGGACACTCGCTCGTCGTTGTCGACCTCGACGCCGAACGCAGCGCGTGGTCGCGGGCCGACGGTTGGCGGGCAAGCGCGCTGATCGGCGGATCGCCGGGCACCTCCGAGCTGCCGCTCTGCTCCGACGGCGTCGACAACGATGCCGATGGCCTCGCCGATCTCTCCGACCCGGGGTGCGCGAGCGCGTCGCAGGATAAGGAAGATCCGGCGTGCAACAACGGCAGCGACGACGACGATGACGGTGCGACCGACCTGTCGGACTCGCAGTGCGCGTCTGCCAGCGACGATGACGAATCGGCGCCGAAGATCGATTCGTTCGTCTGCTACGCAAGCGTGCTGTCGAGCGGCGGATCGGAGATCGCGAGCGCGACCGTCACCGTCGACGACCAGTTCGAGGCCGGGCGGCAGTTCGAGCTGCGTTCGCCGCAAACGATCTGCGTGCCGGCCGTGGTGGATCCGAAAGACCAGCACGAGATGATCGTCTCGGATCCCGCAACCCACCTCGCGGGCTTCGCAATGAAAGCCGTCGACGGCGTGGTCTCTCCCGCGGTGCCCGGCGTGTTCGTCGAGGGTCTCGGTCCGATCTACCTCGACGCCTATCAGGCCGACCGGCTGCTCGTGCCCGCGGCGGTCGACGCGAGCTCGCCAGTCGCGGCGCCCGACGATTCGTCTCATGCGCTCGACCATTACGAATGCCGGCGCATCAAGCCCGCCGAGCTCGAGCCGCGCATCTTCCCGCGAGCTGTCAAGCTGCGCGCCGAAGACTCGTTCGACAGCGTGTTCTACGACTTCAAGCGGCCCGTGCACTTGTGCAATCCCGCCGCCATCGACGGAAGCGCAGTAAAGAACGAGGCCGGGCTGCTGATGTGCTATCAGGCCGTGCTTTCGCGCGGCGAGCCACGCCACACGCCGCGCATCGGGCTTCACGTGGCAACCGGGTTCGGCGCGACGCAGCTCGATACGCGCCGGGTTTCGGAAATCTGCGTGCCGGCGCACTGACGCAGCGGCCGTCAGCCCGGAATACGCATCTCGAAACGGCGCGGCATCTGCGCGGTCCTGATTCTGTGTGGGCCGACGGTCTTTACAGACAGCGCAGCTCTCCGCGCAGTCCTACGGCCGCCTTCAGTACCGCCAGCGCGTCGGACGCCGAGATTGCGCCGTCGCCGTCGGTGTCGCAGACGAGCGGATCGCAGCTCGCTGCGCCGATCGTCGCGCGAAGCGTGAACAATGCGTCGTTCGTCGCAGGCCGGTCCGCGCGCGAATCTACCGGCTGGCCGCACGGCACGCGCGCACAGTCGTCTGCGCAGTATTCGCCGTGCGTCGAGGCCGTGTCGCCATCGTCGCAGTCCTCGCTGCCCTCGATGACGCCGTCTCCGCATGCCGCGCATGGCACTGCCACGGGCGCGACCGTCAGCTGGCCGAAGCCGTTGTCGCCCCAGCAGATCACTGTGCCGTCGGGTTTGAGCCCGCAGGCATGAAGAGCGCCGAGCGAGACGCGTGTGAATTGGCCACCTGGCCGTGTGGAGATTCCGAGTCGTTGCGCACCCCAGCAGAGCAGCACGCCGTCGCTGCGAACGGCGCAACTCTGCGAGAACCCCGTCTCGACATGCGTGAAGGTCCCCGCCGGTGGACTCGATTCGCCGGACGTGTTGCTGCCCCAGCACGAAATCGACCCGTCGGTGGCGATTGCGCAGCTATGAGAGCTGCCGGCCGACACCTGCACGAATGCACCGGCCGGCGGCTTGGCCTGACCAGCGCTGTTACGGCCCCAGCACGAAAGCGTGCCGTCGCTCCGGACGCCGCACGTATGGTAGCTGCCCGCCGACACCTGCGTGAAAGTGTCGTCAGATTCGCCCGCCTGACCGTCGGAATCATTTCCCCAGCATGTCACGGAGCCGTCGCCAGTTACGGCACAGCTGTGGAATGCGCCGACGTCCAGTTGCACGAACTCGCCGTCCGGCGGCGTCGATTGGCCATAGGTATTGCCGCCCCAGCACGCGATCGCGCCGTCGCTGCGCAGCGCGCAGCCGTGAGCGCTGCCCGCATCGACCTGCGTGAAGTTTCCGTCAGCGGGCGGTGCGGCCTGGCCGTCGTCGTTGTCTCCAGAGCACGCAAGCTTGCCGTCGGTACGCACCGTGCAGGTGAACAGATCGCCGGCCGCGACTGCAACGAACGCCTCGGCAGGCTCCGACGCCTGCCGGAACGAGTCGTCGCCCCAGCATCGAACTTCTCCGCTGCTTTCGATTCCGCAGTCGTGACGACCGCCCATCGCGATGTCGGCGAACGAAACGCCCTGCGGGAATCCGTCGCCGGGAACGTCTCCGAAACACACGATCCGGCCGTCGCTCTGACGGCCGCAGCCATGTTCGTAGCCGAGCGAGACCTGAATGAAGGGTCCGGACGGATTCCACTGGTGACTGCCCCAGCACTGGATGCTGCCGTCGTTCTTGAGTCCGCAGCTGTCGTTGCTGCCGGCCGCTACCTGAATGAATTGGCCGGAAGGCGCCGGGACTGCGCCCGAGTAACCACTGCCCCAGCATACCGCCGATCCATCGCTGCGAAGGCCGCAGGTGTGATAGAGCCCGGCAGAGATCTGCGTGAAAGTTCCGTCCGGCGCAGTCACCTGGCCGTTGTAGCTGTTGCCCCAGCAGGCGACGGAACCATCGACTCGAAGTCCGCAGGTATGCGTCCCGCCGGCTGCGATCTCTGCGAACGCGCCGGAAGGCACGTGGCCGCTGCCCTCGCCCCAGCATTTGGCGGTTCCGTCGCTTCTCAGCGCGCAGACGTGAGTGCCGCCGACCGAAATCCGCGAAAAACTGCCCGCCGGCACATTGAGCTGCCCGAACGAGTTGTCTCCCCAGCATTGTGCCTGCCCGTCGCTGCGCAGCACGCAGTTGACCGAATAGAAACTGCTCACATGCAGCACGGGGCACTGCTGCGCAGCGGCGGCAGCGTAGGCGTGCAGTGCAAACGGCGCGCACGAAACGGCGATCCCGTGCATGAATCTCGCACGAACGGAAAGATCACTTCCCATCGTTCCCCCCTCAGGTTGGAGCCAGGCAATGACGGATTGCCGCGGCCGACGCCACCGACGCACGCAAACATCCGGCTTTGTACGTCCAACAAGCGCGCGACGGCGACAGACGCGGGAGCGCCCGCGTCTGGTCAATGCGTCGTCAGCGCGGTGTAGATCTCGTCCGTCGATTTGAGCGCGCCTTCGTCGAACGTCTCCTGCCAGCACCGCGTCGTCGCTCCGCTGGCGGACTGCGTGAGAAGCTGCACGGTGATGCTCTGGTCGCCCGCGATGCCGAGCACGTCCGGCAAGCCCAGGGCCGCGCCGCTCGCCTGAATGCTCAAGCGAAGGCGCGGAGTCGTCGACGCCGTCAGGATCCGCGCGCGAAGGGAGGTTTCGTCCTGCGAGCGCGAGTACGCCAGTTTCGTGGCGCTCGACGTCCAGCACGGCGTGCCGCCGGCGCAGATTTCTCCGGCAGCAAACGGTGCCTGCCACAGCAGGTCGTCGCGCGTCGGCGCGGTGCTGCTGTCGTGCAGGTAGACGCACAGCGCAAGGCCGGAGCCGGCAGCGGTCGTCGGATCGCCGAAGTCAGACGGGTGGACGATCGCACCGCGGCCGCTCGACTTGAGCGAAAACGAGCGACTCGCTCCGCCCGACAGGCTCCGCAGCTCTACCCTGGATTTGCCGGGATCCGCGCAGTCGTGACGGGCGCCGGCGCAGATCGGGCAGAGATCGCCGAGCGAGCAATGCCCGTCGCCGTCACACGTGCAGGTTCCGCTTGCGGCGCACGCGGTCGATGAACAGGTCACGGGGTCGCTGCAGGCACTGCCTGCAGCGAGATCGCACGAATCGTCGGCTTCGTTGCAACTTCCTTCGCACGCGACCGAAGACGCGCTGCACGGATCTCCCGCGTGCACCGAACAGGCTCCTGCGACGCACGAGTCGGAGCCGTTGCAGAACGTTCCGTCGTCGCACGCGGCGCCGTCGCTCTCCACATGCGCGCAGTTCCACGCGCAGCAGTCTCCGTCGCTGCGGTTGCCGTCGTCGCATTCCTCGCCGTCCTCGATGACGCCGTTGCCGCATGCCGGACAGGACGAAGGAGCGTCGCAGCAGCCGGCAACGCAGCGCCCTCCGTCGCCCTGGTAGACGCCGCCGCCGGCTTCGCACGCCGCCTTGCCGGCGTCGTCGAGGCAGCCGCGAACCGGATCGCAGCACGCGCCGACCGGCCCGTAGAAGTTGTAGAGATCACCGAGCGCCGGACACGCGTCGGCCGTCACGCCGTCCACGCAGACGGCGGTCGCCAGGCAGCAGGATCCGACGCCGCGAAACGGCGGACGGCAGCTGCCGGCGCCAGGCCCGTGGCAGTAGGCGATGCAGTCGAGCGCCGATGCCGTGCTGGAAGAATCGGCGAGGTACTGCGGCTGGCAACCCGGATCCATCGTGCAGCGCGGATCGCCAGAAGAAGCGGGTGGCCCGAGAAGAGCAGCGCGAATCGAAGTGACTTCGCTGAGCGTCAGGTCCTGCGCAACCAGCACGGCATCGGGAATCGCGTCGATGCTGACTCCCATCGCCCGCAGCAGCGACAGCGCGTAGACGAAGTAGCCGAGCTTTTCGGGATGGACGCCGTCCTGCGCAAAGTCGATCCCGGTCTGCGCCATCGCCGTGCACGCGTCGGCATCGGTCGGCACGGTGACTACCGTGCGACCGACCTGCGCGCTCGCGACCTCGTCGAGCACCACGTTGTGTGCGGTCCAGTTGCAGGCCGTCGCGTAGGCCTGGCAGACGAAGAAGTCGCGGCCGGGTTCGTCGAGCGGCGGCGTCTTGAACAGAAACAGCGCCTTGACGGTCGGCGCGGCCGGTGCGCCGGACTGCGGCTCGAATACGGCGTCGATGCTGTCCTCGAGATCGTCGCCGAAGCCGTTTCCGCTCGCGGGCGACAGCGGCGTCGCTTCTCCCGCGTCCTGGATGGCGACCCAGTACGGCTGCAGGGTCTCCACTGTGGCGCGCAGGTCGTTGGCCTCGCGGTATGACTTGCGCTGCGAACGGCCTCGCATCAAGGCGCGCACGGAACGGCTCGAAACGCCGGAGCCGTCCTCGCAGAAGCGTGAGAAGCTGCTGTTCACGATTCGCACGAACATCTGCGCGAAGTTGTTGTCGCCGCCGCGCACCGTGACGCTGTCACCCCAGAACAGAATCGCAGAGCCCGAAGGAAGGCTCTCCAGCATCGAGCCCGCCAGTGCGCTGTCGGGCAGCGCGTGCGTGCAGTCCGTCGCAAGAGCCGGACGAACCGAAAAGCTGGAGAAAAGGGCGAAGGCGAGCAGGGCGCTGCGGGTAAGCGCCGGAGCTTTACCGGCGGATCGCTTCACTTTTGCCTCACGGCGTCTGTGGTGTGCACCACCGCGCCATAGCGGAGGGTCGTGTGCCGATGCAAGCCTGTATCGGTGCCGGCGGCGGCTGGGTCACTTTGCAGCGGGTTCGCCCCAAAGCTCGGAGATTTTCCGGGCCTTCCCGGTATCGTGAAGCACCCGGAAGGAAATCCCGGTGTTGGACGCTTCGAGCACTTCGATTTTGTTCTCGCGGAAGTTGAGAACTTTGCTCACGGACAGATCGTATTTCACCAGTTGCGATGCCGTGGCGCGAGTCTGGATTCCGTAGCCGATGTCCTCGAGCTCGCGATATTCCAGGGAGACTTCGTTGCCGGATCGGCCGGCGTAGATGAGCTGCCAGTGGAGCGAGGCCCCGGACTTTCCGGCGATGAACGGCGCCGGAGAAAAGGCCTTCACACCGGCCTTTTCCCGGACAGGCCACGTTCGTCCCGCTTTGGTTCCGCCGAGCTGGACCACAGGTTGATCGCAGGGAACCGTACCGTCGTCTGCAACGACGATTCCGATTCTTTCCTTGTAGAACTTCGGGCTCGTAAGGACGTACCTGCCGTCCTGGCAGACTCCGCTGTATTGATAGTGGGCGGCCCAGATTTCCTGGACCGGTGGCGATTGCTTGTCGAGTCCGGCGACGGTCAGGACCTGGGTCTGCCTGTAACCGGGCAGAAGGAGCAGCCCTTCGATGCGCTCGATCATGACACTGCCCGGCGATGCCTTTCGTGTCTCGCCGATCGCGTAGTTCGCCACCGGTTGGTCGATGGGCGTGAGTCTTGTCAGCAGCGGCTTCGCGTAGCAGCCACAGGCTGCACTGCAAAGGGCAAAAAGAAGCGCGGCGTTTCGGAAACTCGGTGACATGCTGCACTCCGGAGGCGTCGCGGGAATTCCCGATCCGGGCGTACATGTCCAATCGAAGGAGCTGTGTCCAGCGATCGGTTTGATCGATCCGGAGTGAGTGCGGCGAGTTCCGCCGGCGGACTTCCGCCGGCGGCTCATTCGTTCAGGGCTTGTCAGCAGCCTTCATCCACCATGCCGTCGCAGTCGTTGTCGAGACCGTCGCCGCACGTCTCCGGAGACGCCACGTTGTTCGGATTGCAGACGATCGCTCCGTCCGTGCAGGCAGTGGTTCCAGGTGCACACACTCCCACGCCGCCCGTCGAACACGGCTGACCACCACCCGGATTGCCTTCGTCGGCATTGCCGTCGCAATTGTTGTCGTTGCCGTCGCAGGTTTCCGCGGCCGGCGTCGGCCCGCTGCACGTCGCGCCGCCGAGCCCGTCGCACGTCCTCGTTCCGGAACAGCTCCCGAAACCGTTGGAAATGCTGCACGCCTGGCCGATGTTGAACCCTTCGTCCGTGTTGCCGTCGCAGTTGTTGTCGGCGCTGTCGCACGTTTCGGTCGCATCGGGATTGATCAGCGCGTTGCCGTCGTTGCAGTCGACGTCGGCGCAGAACGTGTCCAGATCGGCATCGACGCACGGACCTTCGACCGGCGCACAGATGATCGACGTCGTCTTGGTGGAGACGGCACGCGCGCCGAATTGATCGGTCAGGCTCGCGGTCGCCGCAAGCTTCGGACACTTCGCTTTGTAGCAGAGGTATTTCTGGAGCTGCACGCCTTCTGCAGCTCCGGGCGGCGTCGGAACGACGTTGGTCTTTACGGCATCGACGCACAGCAGCTTCGCGGGCACCTTGAGCGTGCAACCCGCAGGGACGAACGCCGGATCGCTCGGCGTCAGCGTCGCCGTGTAGGACGTCTTGGCCTGTGAATCCTTGATCTTGAAACACTGCAGGTGATCGGCCGTCGCGGCGCCGGCCACTCCGACGATCCCCGCGAGAAATAGTGCAGCTGTTGCGACGGCGAGAACGAATTTGCGCATTGCCTTCCTCCGGAACCGGTTTTTGCGGCCCGAGCCGCGCCTCTTTTGCCCGACGGGTTCTATATCCCACCGAGCACAAACGGAGCGAGGGGTTCCGGATGATCCGACAAGAAAAATCCGCTCGACGCGTTGCGTGGCGGTCATCGTCGGCTTCGTGCCCCACGCGGGGTGCGCATGACTGTTCGGACGGAACGTGTTCCCGCCGCGGAGCGGCAACGCTAGGGCAGGCTGATGCGGTGCTGTTCAGCTCAGCGCAATCTTGATCACGCCGTCCGCGCGTCGCCGGAAGATGTCGTATCCGCTGGCGACATCCTCGAGCGCGAGGTCATGCGTGAACATCGGCGTGAGGTCGACGCGCCCGTCGCCGATCAGCTTGAGCAGGTAGTCGAAGCGCTTTCGCCCCGTCGGACAGAGCGTCGTGATGAACCGGCGGTGGTAGAAGCTGCCGTCGAGCGGGACGGAGACGGTGCCTTCGGTTCCGTACACGCCGACCGACGATACCGTCCCGCCGAAGCGCGTCACGCGGAAACAGTTGTCGAGCGTCGCCTGCTTGCCGAGCGCCTCGACCGCAACGTCGACGCCGCGACCGCCGGTGAGGTTCATGATCTCGTCGGCCGCACCGGCCGGCGAGACCACATGGTGCGCTCCGAGTTTCTTCGCCATCGCGACGCGCTCGGGAATGCTCTCGACCGCGATGATGAGGCCGGCGCCGTAGGTTTTCGCGGCGGCGGTCGTACAAAGCCCGACGGGACCCTGCGCGAAGATCGCGACCGACTGGCCTTCCTTCATGCCGGCGCGCTCGATGGCTGCGAAGCCCGTCGACATGATGTCGCTTACGAACAACGCCTGGCGATCGTCGATCGACGAAGGGATCAGCGCCGACGAGAAATCCGCGCCGTTCAGCAGGAACGCCTCGCCCTGGCCGCCGAACAGCAGGTTCATCGGCGCGCCATGGGTGCTGCAGACCTGCGGCTCGTCTTCGACGCAGCGCTCGCAGCTTCCGCAGCCGGTCAGGCATGCAGCAACGATGCGGTCGCCCTTCTTCAGCGTCTCGACGCCTTCGCCGACGGCTTCGACGATGCCGATCGACTCGTGGCCCATCGGCATGCCCGCAGGGATCATGTCGAAGTCGTCGACGATGTGGATGTCGGATCCGCAGATCGTCGTCAGCGTCGTGCGGATGAGCGCCTGCCCCGGGCCCGGATCGGGCAGGGCGACTTCCGCAAATGAAACCTTGCCAGGACCTTCCTTGATGCAGGCACGAATGTTCGGCATGGCCGCATTGTGCGTGCGCCGCCGCGTTACTCAAGCGACGGAGCCGCTCCCCATGCGGAGTCCTCGCGGCACGAAGGATAAGCTCGGTCCGACGTATTCCGCTCAGAACCCGGCGCTCAGCGCGTCGAGCACGACGCTCACGCGACGCGGCAGATGGCGGCGGCTCGGGTACAGCGCGTGAATGGGGATCTCGGGGATCTTTGCGCGAGGCAGCAGATGCAGCAGTGTTCCCGCCTCGATGCAGGAGGCCGCGACGTAGTCCGGGAGCGCCGCGATTCCGGCGCCGGCCTCCGCGAGATCCCTGATCGCAAACAGATCGTTGATGCGAAAACGCGGCTCGAGGCGCCGGCGGCCGCCAGCCTGCGCGAGCAGCTTCGGCACGCTCTTCAGCGACTCGGCCGCCGGCACGAGCAGAAGGTCGTGATCGCCGAGGGTTTCGAGTGAGCGTGGCCGGCCGCGCCGTTTCACGTACGACGGTGAAGCACACAGCATCACGCGGCTCGCGCCGAGTCGGCGCGCGACAAGGGAAGAGTCGTCGAGCGGACCTTCGCGCACCGCAAGATCGAGCTCGTCCTCGAAGAAGTCCAGTTTCCTGCCGGTCAGCACGAGATCGAAGTCGAGCCCGGCGTGCTCCGCAGCAAGCGCGGCAAGCACCGGCAGCACGCGCGTGCGTCCGAGGCTCGGCGTCGTCGAAATGCGCACGCGGCCGCGGATGTCGTGGCGGCGCTCGCGAACGGCCGACGACGCTTCGGCAAGTGCCTCGAACAGCGGCCGCGTGCGCTGCGACAGCTCGAGGCCTGCGTCGGTAGGCCGGATCTGACGCGTCGTGCGCTCGAGCAGTCGGACGCCGAGCGACTCTTCGAGGCGCGAGATCTGCTTGCTCACCGCCGACGGAGTCAGGCCGAGCCGCCGTGCAGCCACGGTCAGGCTGCGCGTCTCGATGGCATGCAGGAGAGTTCGAATCGCCGCCAGGTTCTCGCCGGTCACCTGTGAATTCATTTCACGAGTCTAGTGAAAAAGGATCGATTGTTGAATCTGTCGAATGACGGCACATTGCCGGCATGACAACGACAGGAACGATGCGAGCCGCCGAAGCCCCCGCCGTCCACCATGTCCCGCTGTCGATCCGGATCCTGCGGCGGCTGAGACCGCTGATCGCATGGTTTCTCGGATCGCCGCTGCACGGCGTGCTGAGCGGCGACGTTCTCCTGCTGAGCTGGAGCGGCAGGAAGTCCGGCAAGCGCTACGCGCTTCCGATCTCGTACACGGAGCTCGGCGGACGCTTGTATCTGTGCACGCGAGCGGGCGGCTCGACCTGGTGGCGCCATCTGCGCAACGCGCCCGAAGTGGGCCTGGTCCTCAAAGGAAAGAATGCGCGCGCGATCGCGACCGTGCTCGACCCGGCCTCGGCGGAAGCCCTCGACGGACTGCGCGCGTTTCTCACGCGCAACCCGGGCACCGGCCGCCTTCTCTACAACGTCGCGGCGGACGCGAACGGCACCCCGCGCGAGGACGACCTCGAGCGTGAGGTACTGGCATCGATCGTCGTCCGGCTCGAGCCGCTCGAACGGTAACGTTTGAGCGTTGCGCGGCGGATACCGATCCGGCGCGCAGCGCCCGGGCAGCCTACTTCTTGCGCGCGGCCTCGGCCTTGAGCTTGGTGGCCTGCTGCGCCGTGATGGCCTGCTGCTTCTTGTTGTCGGAGCTGGCCGTCTTGGCCTGCTTCTGGGAGTTCTTTTTCTGTGTTGCCTTCGGAGACTTGTCGCCCATGGGTGATCCTTTGAATCGATTGCATGGTCACCGGGCCCGTACCCGGAGACGGTTGATTTTCGCCACCCTGCGCCGAATCCATCATCGACGCCAGTCGCCTAGCGTACTTCCGGCAATGGGGTGGGCGTGGGCGGCCGGCGCATGAGCGGCACGAGCGGAATCAAGGCGACGAACACGCAGAACACGATCAGGTAGCAGTCGCGGAACGCGAGCGCGGTCGCCTGCGCCGCGATCGACTGCTCGATGATCTTGTATGCGCCGGCCAGCGCGTCGGACGGATCGAGGCCCTTCTGCTGAAGGCCGGAGACGAGCTGCGCGATGCGAAGCCGCGTCGCCTCGGAGAGCGGCGAAACCGACTCGGCCAGGTACGCGTGGTGCAGCGCGCCGCGGTGGTCGATCAGCGTAGCCAGCGCAGCAATGCCGAAGCTGCCGCCGATCTGCCGGAACAGGTTGTAGAGCCCGGCACCCTGGAGAAGGTCTTCCGGCGGAAGCGCACGCAGCGTCGCGGTCGACAGCGGCACGAACATGAGTCCCATCGCCATGCCGCGACCGATCTGCGGCCAGAACAGATCCGAAAACCCGCTCTGGCCCGTCCACTGGCTCATTCCCCAGACGGCTGGAAGGAACACCGCGATGCCGAGCCCGAACAGCGGCGCCGGCCCGAGCCGGAACACGAGCCGGCCGGCGATCGGCATCATCAGCGCAGTCATCAGCGTGGACGGAAGAACCGCCACGCCCGACTGCCACGACGTCCAGCGCAGCAGGTTCTGCGTAAAAAGCGGGAACAGGAAAATGCTGCCGTAAAGTCCGATTCCCATCGCAACGCCGCACGTGCAGCCGACGACGAGAGCACGATGGCGAAGCACGCGCAGGTTGACGACCGGATGCTCGGTTGCGAGCTCGTGCACGACGAACCACACGAGCGCGATCGACGCGACGACGGAAAGGCCGACGATGCGGTTGCTCTCGAACCAGTCTTCGCGATGCCCGATTTCGAGGAGAATCTGCAGTGCGGAGATCCCGACGATCAGGAGCGCGATGCCCGACCAGTCCGTTGCCTCGCGCTTGCGCACGTTCTCCGGCCGCTGCCGCGGCAGATAGCTCCAGCAGAGCAGCGCGGCCGCAATGCCGATCGGCACGTTCACGTAGAAAATCCACGGCCACGCCCACACGTCGGTGATCCAGCCGCCGAGAGTGGGGCCGAGGCTCGGACCGAGCATCGCGCCCACGCCGAAAATCGCCTGGCCGGTTCCCTGCCGCTGCGCAGGGAAGGTCTCGACCATGATCGACTGGCCGAGCGCCAGCAGCGCGCCGCCGCCGAGCCCCTGGACGACGCGGAACGCGACCAGCTCGGGCAGAGTGCGCGCCGCGCCGCACAGGAACGATGCGACGGTGAACAGGATGATCGAGCCGACGAAGTAGCGGCGCCGCCCGAACGCGGCCGCGAAGAAGCTCGTCATCGGGATCACGATCACGTTGGCGACGATGTACGACGTGGCGACCCACGAAATCTCGTCGACCGTCGCGCCGAGGTTTCCCATCATCGTCGGCAGCGCCACGTTGACGATGCTGGTGTCGAGGATCTCGAGCACCACGGCGAGCATGACGCCGATGATCATCAACCACTCGCGCGAGGTGAGGCTCGCCGGGCGGGACGGGTGATTCTCAGCGGATGCGGACACGCACGTCGACGGACATGCCGACCGACAGGTCGGGGCTGGCGCTTCCCGGCGCAGGCGGATCGAGCGCGATGCGCACCGGAACACGCTGCACGACTTTTGTGAAGTTGCCGGTCGCGTTGTCGGGCGGCAGCAGCGCGTATCTTGCTCCGGTGGCGGGTGCGATCGATTCGACGTGACCTCGGATCGCGGCCTGAGGAAACGCGTCGACGCGGATCTCGGCCTCGTCGCCCGCGTTCATCTCCTCGATCTGCGTTTCCTTGAAGTTCGCGATGACCCAGTTCGCAGAGTCTTCCGCGAGCGCGACGAGCGGCTGGCCGGGCGTGACGTTGGCGCCGAGCTCGACGTTCTTGCGCCCGACGGTTCCGGCGAACGGCGCCGTGACGATCGTATGAGAAAGTGCGAGCTCGGCTTCGTGCACCATCGCTTCGGCCTGGCGCACGGGCGCGTCGCTGCCGAGCGTCGCGCGCTGGGCACGCTCGAGCTCTTCGGCCGCATGAAGCGTCGCAACTGCGCTGTCGCGTGTCGCGACGGCCGAATCGAGATCGCTCCTGCTCGAGACTTCATGCGTGACGAGGTTGCGCGTGCGCGCCAGCTCCTGCTCGGCGTGATGCAGCGTAGCCTGTGCGGCGGCGATCTGCGCACGGGCGGCGTCAGCCGACGCGGAAGTTTCGGCCATATGGTTGTGCGCGGCGTCAAGATCAGCGCGGGCCCTGGCAAGCCGCACTTCGTAGTCGGCGGGATCGAGCTTGACCATCGGCGCGCCGGCGGCGACATGCTGGTTTTCCTGGACCAGCACCTCGACGACATGCCCGGGCACCTGCGGAGAAAGAAAGACCAGATGACCTTCGACGAACGCGTCGTTGGTCGTCTCGTAGTCGCGCAGCACCAGCACCCAGTACGAGACGACGGCTGCGATCGCGATGACCGCCGTACCGATGAGGATCGGACGCACGCCGATGCGCGTCCGTTCGTTCGCAATTCCGGCTACAGCCTCAGCCATGTCTGCTCTCACTGTTGCCGGCTCGCATGCCGTCAAGGAAGATCGCGACGTACGCCTCGGCGACTTCTTCCGGAGGCTGCGGATACTGGTCGTGCTGACCGAACACGTGGCGCACGATCAGGTGGTCGACCACCATGCCCATGAACGCGCGCGCGGCGAGTCGCGGTTCGATTGCGCGCAGCGCGCCTTCGCGCGTCCGGCGCTCGATATAACCGGTCAGGAAATCGCGCAGCCTTACGATGCGTTTCTCGTGGAATGGCCGCGACAGCTCGTGTCCCTCGAGCGCAGAGAACAGGATCAGGCGCAGGATCGACGGATCGCTCTCGACGCTGCGGAACAGTGTCAGCGCAAGCTCGGTGAAGACGGCGTGGTCGTCGCCGCTGCGCGCGTGCGGGGCGACCGATTCGAGCAGGTCGGATGCCGCCGCGCGCTCGTCGAGGATCGCCGCATACATCGCTTCCTTGCTCGCGAAGTAGCGGTAGAGCGCGGCCTCGGTGATCCCGACGGCCGCAGCGATGTCGCGCGTGGTGGTGCCGCTGAAGCCGTGGGTGCCGAACAGACGCGCGGCTTCGCGCAGGACCTGGGCCCGGCGTTCGTCGGCCGTGAGCCGTGGAGAAGATTTCGCTAGCGCGCTGGAAGCCATCTAGTAAGCGTTTACTAACCAAGCCGCGATTGGTCAACCTTTTCGAGCCTCCCCGGAACCCGGTTCGATGGAACTGCCGATTCCCGTTGACGGAACGTTCACAATATTCTAAACGTTCACAACGTGCGGTGAGGTCGAGGCGGCGACGGCGGCTCGACCGCGACGGCCGGAAGGAGAGTTCAGCAGATGGAGCGCAAGGTCGGAGTCTTCGTCGAAGGAATGGGCGCGTCGGCGGCGAGCTCGGGCGTCCTCAACTCGCTGCAGGGTCGCATCTTCGCGCTGCTGTATCTCGAGCCCGCGCCGCTTTCGCTCGAAGACATCGCCGTCAAGCTCGACCAGAGCAAGAGCAACATCTCGATCAACATCCGCGGCCTCAGCGACTGGCATCTGGTCCGTCGCATCCACATGCCGGGCTCGCGCCGGGATCACTACGAAGCGGCGACGGATCTCGTGCGCGTGATGCAGGAGATCATCGAACGGCGTTTCCGATGGAACATGCGCCAGGTGCTGGCGACGATCCAGGAGACGCGAAGCGTGGACAGCGCTGCGCCGTCCACCGACGAAGCGTTCATCAACCAGCGCCTGACGACTCTCGAGACGTTCTTTCGCGTGATGGACGCAACTGCGGGAATGCTCGCTCCGGGCAGGCCGTTCCCGCCACAGCTCGCCGCCATGGCGGCGACCGCCGGCGATGCTCCCAAGGAAACGAAGCCGGCAAGGAGGTCCAGATGATGGATCCAGTCACCAGCGTCGTGCTCGCATGGCTGTTGTTTGCGGTCACCCATATCGGCATGGCTTCGGCGCCCGTACGCGGGCCGCTATCGCACCGGTTCGGGGAGAAGGGATTCGCCGCGATATTCTCTACCGTCGCGGCGGTCACGTTCGCCGTGCTCTGCTACGTGTACTCGAACGCGAGCAGCGCCGGGCCGCCGGGGCTCGCACTCGGCGCAACGTGGCTTCGCGCGCCGCTGATCGCGGTCAGCGTCCTCGGCATCGTGTGCGCGTGCGGCGCGCTGTTCGACTATCCGACCGGGGCCTACGCGGTCGGAAAAGCGGGGCAGCAGCCCGAGCCGCGCGGATTCGAACGCATCACGCGCCACGGATTCGCGGTAGGAATGTCGCTGGTGGGCCTCGCGCATGCGCTGCTCGCGACGCATCTCAGCGGCACGGTTTTCTTCGCGATACTGTTCGTCTTCGGAATCGTCGGCAGCATCCATCAGGACGCCAAGCTGCTGGCGCGCAATCCTTCCGTGCATGGCCCCTACATGGCCAGGACCTCGCTGATTCCGTTCGGCGCGATCCTCGCCGGACGCAACCGCCTCGTGCTTGCCGAGCTGCGGCCGCTGTCGATCGTTCTCGGCCTCGTCGCCGCGTGGGGACTGCGCCAGGCACATCCGGCGATCTTCGCACACGGCGGAATCTACGTGACGGCAGCCGCGATCGGCGGCGCAATGGTCGCGACGCTGCAGGTCGCGCTGGTCAGCGTGCGCCGTGCGCGGCGTCGCAGGAAGAAAGCGGCGAATCTGCCCGGCATCGACGCAGCGCAGACCCACTGACCGAGGCGGATGCATCGACGCAGGAGCGACGGAAGCCGTCGCACCTCGACCAAGGGAGCTTGGTCGTAGGAGCCGGGCTCGCGAGGATGAAGGCGTGACCTCGACGTGGCCGCGCCGCGACTTTCCGCACGCCTGCACGTAAACAGATGCCGTGGCCGTCAAAGCAACGATTTTCAAGATCGACCTCGAGATCGCCGACATGGATCGCGGCTACTACGGCTCGCACGCGCTGACGATCGCGCGGCATCCGTCCGAAACCAGCGAACGAATGATGATCCGCGTCCTCGCGTTCGCGCTCTGTGCGCACGAACGGCTCGAGTTCGGCACCGGCATTTCCACCGCCGATGAACCGGACCTGTGGCGTCGCAGCCTGACCGGCGACATCGAGCATTGGATCGAGATCGGGCAGCCGGATCCGCGGCGCATCCACAAGGGATGCGGGCGCGCCGGCAGCGTGAGCGTGTACCTTTACGGCGGCAGGAAGGCCGCGACCTGGTGGGAACAGGAGCGCGCAGGCCTCGAGCGTCATTCGAACCTGACCGTCACGCTGCTCGACTCTGAGCAGACGGCAAAGCTCGCCGAGCTTGCCGATCGCGGCATCTCGATCCAGTGCAACATCCAGGACGGAGACGTGTGGATGATGCGCGACTCGATGTCCGTCGAGATCACTCCTGTGGTTTTACTGCGGGGCGGCGATGGACCTCGCGGCGCTGCGCCGACGCGCGGCGCATCCGGGCCTGGCTTGTAACAGGACCCGTTCGCCGTCATCTCGAACGGCAATGGCGGGCAATGGAAACTCGACGCTGCGTACGGCCCGGCGGATCGTCGTTGCGGTAGTCGGCACCACCGTGAGCCTGTTTGGTGTCGCACTGCTGGTGCTGCCGGGTCCTGGACTTCTCGTGATTGCGCTCGGGCTTTCGATTCTCGCGTCGGAGTTCGTCTGGGCGAGGCATTTCCTGCGCCAGGTGCGCGAGAAGATCTCCGCAGCGACCGGAAAAACCGTCTAGGGCGACTCCCTCACGTCACCGGCAGGTCTTCGCTCCCACTTTTCCCTTGCACTGTCCCGAACAGCACGACGCACCCGTCGTGCACGCGCTTCCAGCCGCGCTGCAGCTCGCGCACGAAGGGCTCGCCGCACACTGCGCGATGTCGCTGCAATCGGTTGCTCCGTCGCAATCGTTGTCGATGCCGTCGCTGCACGACGTTTCGGCCGGTGGCGGAGCGCCGCAATCGCCGGCGCACGTGCAGCTGGTTTCGGTTCCATTGCACGAATGATCGCCGCAGACCGGCGCCGCGGGGCAGTCGCGGCTGCAGCTGGTCGTGTTTTCGTTGCCGCCGCACAGGCCGTCGCCGCAGCACGACGCCGCACTGGTCGTTACGCAGCTCCCGCACTGCGATGCGCTGCAGCCGACCGGACCCGAGCCGCCGGGCGCTCCGCAGCAGAAACGCGCGGCAGGCTTGCCGCCCTGCTTCCCGTTGCAGTCGGCCGCGCACGTCAGGCAGTTCTCGCCGTCGCCCGCCTCGCAGATGCCGTTCCCGCAGGTCGCTCCGCTGCCGGTGCAATCGGCAGGGCACGTGCCGCAGGTTTCGCCGGCGCCGCAGATTCCGTTCGTACATCCCGTGAAGGTGAGTGTGCACGACGACGTGCACGCCGGCGTGCCGCCGCAACCGCCGCAGGTGGCTCCACCGAGGCTCGCGCCGTCGCAGCTCTCGCCGCTTTCGATGATGCCGTTGCCGCACACGGCGGGCACGGTCTTGACCATCGTGAAGTAGTCACGCGTCGTTCCGGTCGAATCGAGGAACTTGACGTCGAGCCGCGGTCCGTCGAAGTCGAGCACCAGCGAGCCGAGCGTGACGAGCCCGATGTACATCGCCGGATGATTGAGCGCGGCCGACACCGTTTCGCTCGACGAGCCGGCGACCGCATAGACGGCGCCTTGGCGCGCCTGCGGTCCGCCGCCGGCTTTTTCGTACGCACCGGTGCCGTCCTCGCGCCCGCTGCCGCCGTCCTTCTTCATGCTGCTGGTGAACGTGGCCGACGATCCGTAGTGACCGTCGATCAGGAACGAACGCTCATACGAATGGCTGTGTCCGGTCAGCACCAGGTCGACGCCGCCCTGTTCGAGAAGCCGCACCGCGTTCTCGCGCATCTCGATCATCTCGATGTCGAGATCGGAGTCGTGTGAGCCTTTGGAGTACGGAGGGTGGTGGAAAAAGGCGATGACCCACGTCGCGGTCGTGTCGGCGAGGTCGGCAGCAAGCCACTGCGCCATCCCGCCGGTCATCGAACGGTCGGTCTCGTACGAATCGAGACAGATGAAATGGATGTCGCCGTAGTCGAACGAGTAGTACGCCTCGGTACCGGACGCGAGGCCGCCGGCTTCGCCGGCTTTCGGCAGCGTGAAGATGTCGTAGTACGGCCCGGACTGGGAAGCCGAGTCGGCGGTGTGCCCATCGTGGTTGCCGAGCGTCGGCCACAGCACCGACTTTCGCAGCATGGTCGGATACGTGTCGAAGACTGCCGCCTGGAACTCGCTGTCGGTACCGTCGACATACGCGTTGTCGCCGAGCATCAGCCACAGATCGGTCGGAGTCGACGCAGTGAAATTGAAGTACGCGTCGCGAACTGCACGGGCGTTCGCGTTGGCATTGCCCGAGTCGCCGAGCGCCCAGACGCGCGTCGGCCGCGAGGTGCCCGCCGGCGGCGACGTGACGAACGAATAGCTGCTCGAGTTGCCCGCGAGCTCGGCCGTGGTCGTGCCGACCGAATAGAAATACGCTGTATTCGCCGAAAGCCCCGAAACCGGAACGACGTGCTCGCTTGCCGTCCCCGGCACGCACGCGACCTGCGTCAGGTTCCCGGGTGCGCTGCCGTAACGGACGCAGCCGTCGGTCGCGACCGTGGTGCGCCAGCGAACGACGATGCCCGACGCGGTCCCGAGCTGAAGATACGGTCCGCGCGACACCGATGCACCGGCGTTGATCGTGAGCTTCGGCACGAGCACGAGGTCGCTCGACGGAAGCGTCGAGTTCCAGACGCCGATCGCGAGCACGTTGGTCCCGTTGTGCAGCGCAGGAATGGCCTTGGCCGAAACGTCGGCCAGCGTTCCGTAGTTCGGCGTGGCGGCGTTGCTCGACTCGTGCAGCGCCGCCGGAGTGTTCCACGCAAGAGTGCCGGCCGGCAGCTGCGGCGATCGGAAGACTTCGACGCCGTTGATCCACGCGGCGTAGCCGTCGTCGTAGTCGGCTCCGACCAGGAGGTTGGTGACGGCCGAGACATCGGCGATCGTGAACGTCGTGCGCGTGTAGACCGAGTTGGTCGCTGCGGGGACCGTCGTGGCGAGAAGCGCTGCGGCGCCGGTGCCGGTTTCATAGCCGACGCCGTAGTTGCCGGCCGTCCATGCACCGGCGTTGAAACCCTCGGCCGTCCAGCTGGTTCCGATACCGGGATCCGAGCTGTTCGCGCGCCAGGTCATCGTCTTTCCGGCCTCGACGAGCACCGTCTCCGCGCGCGCGAAGCCGTTCGTGACGAGGACTGCGGCGGCCACCAGCGACGCGCGCAGCAATCCGCGGCGGCGCGCGGGCCGATCGGTCGATGTCGCTGCGATGCTCGAGACGCAAGGCTGATGCGTACGGAATGCGTTCATGGTTTCCCCCCGGAAACTTGAGTCTTTGAGTTCGAAGAAGCCGACAGAGCCGGACGGATCGGCGGCGCCGCGCCTCGCGACCCAGGCGCCGCGCCCTGCGGCCCGAGCGCCGCGATCCTGCTGCGCAGGCTTTCCGCGAGCCCGGTGGTCGCGCGCACGCTTCGGGTATTCGGCGGCAGTTTGTCGATGGCCGCGAGCGCGGCCTGGTATTCGCGCCGCGCGTCTTCGTTGCGGCCGGCTGCGGCGAGAACGTCGCCGCGCCTTGCCATCCACGTTTCCTTGCGCCTGGCGTCCTTCTCGATGCGCGCGATGCGGCTGAGCGCGGCGTCCCATTTCTTCGCACGCGTCTCGAGCTCGATCGCCAGCAGCTCGAGCGCGATGGCGTTGTGAAGATCCTTGAGCCCCTCGTCCAGGCTGGCGATCGCGTCATCGAGGTGCGCGTCGCCCGCCCCGGCGATCGCACGCGCTCGAGCAAGATAATTGTCGGGCTGGGACTCTTCGCGCGCCTTGGCGATTGCGATTCCGCGGCTGAAGGCGGCCGCCGCCTCCAGGTTGGCACCCTGGGCGAGGAGGATCCGCGCGCGCACGATGTGGCCGCCCGAGTTGGAAGGCGACGAGACCAGGAAGCGGTCCGCTGCCGCAAGCGCGAGGGCTGTGTCGCCCGCGTCGAGCAGCGTCTCGGCGACGACCAGGTCGACCACGGCAAGCGTAGGGTCCAGGCGTCGCGCGGTCTCGAAATCGGCGAGCGCCGCTGGCCATTGTGACTTTGTTCGATAGAGCTGGCCGCGCCGAAGGTAGAGACTGGCGTTCGCGGGGTCGCTGTCGAGATGCTTGGTTACTTCTTCGATCTGAAAGTCCGGGTCTTCGTGGGCGACCGCGGGGGCGGCGAAGAGCATCGTGGCAAGCAGGGTCGCCGCAAAAACGGTAGGCATCGGCCCAGCATGAGGAAGGATCTTCGATTGAACAAGCCGGTCGCAGCCGCAGCATTCCGGGTAGCATCGATGATCGCATTGCTGCCGGCCTGCGCCCATGCCGGCGATCGTGCGACCGGCGACTGGGGCGGAGTGCGCACGACCCTGGCCGACCGCGGAGTCGAGGTCGAAGCCGACTACACCGGCGAATCGACCGTGCTCGACGGCGACGACGAGATCTCCTATCTCGGCAACCTCGACCTGTACGTCACGTTCGATACCGAAAAGCTTCACGCATGGAGCGGCGGGACGGTGTTCGTCTACGGAGAAAACAAGCACGGCTCCGGACTTTCGGACGACCTCGGGCTGCTCATGCAGGTCACCAACCTGGAAGCCTCGAGCTTCACGCAGCTCTCCGAATTCTGGCTCGAGCAGCAGCTCGGCGGACACATCGTCTTCCGCCTCGGCAAGCAGGACGCGAACCGCGATTTCGCGAGCCCGCGTTTTGCCGGGAACTTCATCAACTCGTCGTTCGGCGTGCTGCCGGGCTCGCCGCTGCCGTCGTATCCGGCTCCGGCCCTCGGCGTGGCGGTTCTCGCCGACTGGACGAAATGGTTCGGCGCGCGTGCGGGAATCTACGAAGGCGAGCCGCGCGTCGAATCGTTCGGCGCACACGCGTTCGAGGATCACGCCGGAGTGTTCGCGGTGGCGTCGCTTCATCTGGAGCACAGCTTGCTCGGACAGGAGGACGCGGGGCAGCTCGAAGCCGGCGGCTGGACGCATTCCGGCGAAGACCGGTCCGGAGTCTACGGGGTCTATGACCTGCTTCTGTATCAGCATCCCGAGAACAAGGATGACCAGCGCAGCGTGCAGGGCTTCGTGCGCGGCGGATGGTCATCCGAGCAGCCGGACCAGATCGGGACCTACGTCGGCGGCGGACTGACGGCGCACGGGTTCCTCGGCATGCACAACACGATCGGCGTCGGCACCGGCTACGTCAAAAGCGACACGACGCACGAGACGTTCGTCGAGCTGATGTTCAAGTGGCGGCCGCGGCCGTGGTTCACGGTCGAGCCCGACGTGCAGGTGTACGATACGGAGCACGGGCATCCGGTGTTCTTCGTGCTGCGCGTCAAGCTCAAGCTGTGAACGACAGACGCTGATTACAGCCAGCGCTTCCACACACGCGCGACGGTTTCCTTGACCCGCGTCGAAATCCCGCGGCGTTTCCAGTGCGTCTTCGTGATCTCGCGCGATGCGGCGACGTCGTCGCGGAACATCGCTTCGAGCTGGTCTGCGAACTGCTCGCCGAGAATCACCGCATTGATCTCGTCGTTCTTGACGAGGCTGCGGTAGTCGAGGTTTGCCGAACCCACCGTGGACCACACGCCGTCGATCACGGCAGTCTTTGCATGAAGCACCGAGCCCAGCCGCTCGTGCAGCCGCACGCCGGCATCGAGCAGGTCGGAAAAGCGCGCGCGGCCGGCGAATCGCGTCATCCAGAAGTCGGTGACGCCGGGGAGAACGATCTGCGTGTCGACGCCTCGACGTGCGGCCCGGATGAGTGCTTCGACCAGCTCGTCGTCCGGAACGAAATAGGCCTGCGTCAGATGAATCGAGCGCTGGGCATGCTCGATGGCCGACAGCATGGTCGTATGAATGAGACTGAACGAATCATCCGGTGTGCTGCCGATCGCTCGCACGATCTGGTTGCCGGCCGGAGCGGCGGGCGCGAAGTATTCGTTCCACGGCAGCCGGTCCCCGTGCTGCTTTTCCCACGTTTTGCGGAAGAGTTTCTGGAACTCCTGAACGACGGGGCCTTCGATTTCGACGTGCGTGTCGCGCCACGTGCGCATGGTCGCAGACTTTGTGAAGAAACGCCCCGACGAGAACCGCGATGCGCGCGGCGAGCTCCCCGCATACTCGTTGCTGAAATTGAGGCCCCCGGTGAACGCGACGCGATCGTCGACGACGAGAAGCTTGCGGTGGTCGCGCTGCTCGAGCTGCCAGCTGCGGCGCGCTTTGGTCGGGTCAACCGGATTGTACTCGACGACATGGACTCCGGCGCGGCGAAGCTCGTCGAAGAACCGCTCGTCCGTGTCGATCGATCCGACGCTGTCGTAGATCAGGTTCACCGCAACGCCTTCGCGCGCTTTTGACATCATCAGGTCGGCGATGCGCCGGCCGAGCTCGTCGTCGTGGAAGATGTAGACCTCTACGTTGATGTGGTGGCGTGCGTCGCCGAGGGCCCGTTCCATCTCGCGGAAGGTTTCGTCCCCGTCGCGCAGCAGCTGGGCGCGATTGCCCATGACGAGCGGCGCATCCGTGTACGCTTCTTCGACGGCGAGGTGCGCAAGGAGGATTTCGCTTGCACCGGCCTCGCGCGCCAGGGATTCGAGGACGTGCTCGCTGCGCGCCGGCGACAATGCACCCGCCGGCGTTTCGAGGATTGGAGTTGCTCCGACGACATGCTCGATGTCCCGGGAATCCCTTAGCCGGACCCCGGGCGAGCACGACCATGCCAGCGCGGCGACAGCTATCGGAAGAAAAAGCCGCCTGACCCGTGTTGCTGCCGCGCGAGCTCTCACGCGAAACATTCTGCACGATTCTTTCCAACCAGCAGCAGCCGCGCCGATGCCGGTACGCAGTTGGGCAGCAATGGCCGAGATCGTTGCGCCACAGGGGTGCGGCGCGGTGTTGCACATCCGGCAAAAAGCAGCGCAACTCGAAGCAGGTCCCGATGATGTCGGTTCGAGCTCAGCCGTTGCGGTCGACGGTCTTCGTCGCGTGCGCGATCTTTTGCATCGTGCTGACGGGTTGTACGCAGCTGTCGGGAAAGCGAAGCCGCATTGCTGCCGCGCCCGCTCCGACGCGCGAGCTGCTGCTCGACGTGATGACAGCCGGCGACGGGCACATCCGCGTCGCGGAGCAGCATACACCGCAGGATGGACCTCTGCCGTTCTTCGTGCCGCCCGAGCCCGATCGGCTGCGACCGTGCTGCGCGTTCGGATACGATCTGAAGGTCAAGATCGGTGCAGTGCCAGTGCCCGGATTCTCGATGCAGACGGTGCGCGGGCGCTCCGACATCGGTCAGCACTCGTACGGCGCCGGGCTTGTGCAGTTCGCTTCGAGCCCGGTCGCGCACGCTCCCGGACAGCCGTCGCGCGAAAGCAACGGTATCGCGTACACGTGTCGCGGCGGATTCATCGACACCGCGCACCTTCGCGACTACGCGGACCTGACCGCGTATCTCGCGCCGCAGATCCGTGCGCGCCTCGACGGCGGCGGCGACATCGTGCTCGCCGACCAGGGCGGCACGCGCACGGTTCGCGTCCGGCCGCTGCCTCGAGCCGTGTCCGGACGCGAGCGCGACGCGTTTTCGATCGCGGCTGCCGAGTGGACCACGTTCGAGCTTTCGGTGTGGCGCGAGATCGCAACCTGGTACGGCCACGAAACGGTACCGCCGTGGCCCGAGAAGATCTCATCGTTTTCGATCGAGGATCTGTACTCGAACCTGCTCGGAACCAGGCTCGCCGGAGCGCTTCTCGCAACGCGCACGTTTCGTAACGAAGCCGAATACGACTCGGCGATGAGCGCGTGGATCGACGCGGCGCTCGATGCCCTCGGCATCGTCTCGCAGCAAGCGGCCGCCGACGCGATGAAAGCCGTGGCGGGCCTCTGGTGGGATCCGCAGCGCAAGGTTCCCGACTGGAAGGTGCTTCGCCGCCGCAAGTTCGACATCTACGGGACCGTGCCGCCGTGGCTGATCGAATCGGCCTCGGGAAGAACAGTCGACGCCGCGCCGGGCTGCGATGGTCACCAGGAGCCGGTCGTGCTGCACACCATCGATCGCTTGGGTGGCATCACGATCCGCGACGTTGCATCGGTCGAGCTCGTCGTCAGCGACAAGCTCGCATCGCACGGGTTTCCGTTCCCGCGCGGCGGCGACCGGCACATCACGCCGGGGGATTTCCCGACGATCGTCGACGCGATCCGTCGCGAGACGAGCAGAGCGCTCGGCGGTCCGGCCGATCACCCGTAAAAGCGGGGTTTCCTACCGGACGCTCGCAGCCTTATAGTCTCCGGTCTTGGCGCATCCCGGAGAGAAGCTTCTATTCCGTCCCAATACATCGGGACCGGTCTCGGTCTGCCTCGCGTATCCGAATACGTGGGCCGTCGGGATGGCGAACCTCGGCTACCAGGCGGTGTTCCGGATCCTCTCGACGACCCCCGGCATCGTCTGCGAACGGGTCTTTCTGACGGACGACGGCACGCGGCCGAAGACCGAAGAAAGCGGACGCTCGCCGGCCGAGTTCGACGTGCTCGCGTTCTCGCTGTCGTTCGAGAGCGACTACCCGAACATCGTGCGCATCCTCGACAGCGCCGGCATTCCGGCGCGCACCAGGGATCGCAAGGACGGCGAGCGCGGCTGGCCGCTGCTGCTGGCCGGCGGGCCGGCAACGTTTCTCAATCCCGAGCCGGTGGCGCCGTTCTTCGACCTGTTCCTGATCGGTGAAGGCGAAGAGATGATCCGCGATGCATTCGCCGGCGCCGAGGCGTGGGCCGGAGTTTCGCGCGAGCGGATCCTCGACGAGATGTCCGTCGTCGAAGGCGCGTACCGTCCGGATCGCTACGACGTCGAGTACGGCGAAAGCGGTCACCTCGTGCGGCGCACTCCAAAAGATGGCGCGCCCGCCGTCGTCACGCGGCGCTACGTCGCCAACCTCGATGCGTTTCCGACGGCAACTTCGGTCGTCGCTCCGGGATCGGTGTTCGGCGATTACTTCCTCGTCGAGGCGAGCCGCGGCTGCGAGTGGGGTTGCCGGTTCTGCGCGGCCGGATTCATGTACCGGCCGGTGCGCCATCGCAGCGCCGAGTCGATGACCGCGCAGGCGCTCGAAGGGCTGCCGCACGCCGCGGCGTCGACGGTCGGTCTGGTCGGTGCCGAGATGGCGAGTCATCCGGCGATTGCATCCACATGCGAGCGCATTGCAGCGGCCGGCGGCCGTCCGTCGCCGTCGTCGCTCAAGGCGGACCAGATCAGCCCGCGTCTTGCGAAGGTTCTCGCCGGCAGCGGCACGAAGTCGGTCACGGTCGCGCCCGAAGCCGGATCCGAGCGCATGCGGCGCGTGATCAACAAGAACCTGACCGAAGGCGAGATCCTTCGCGCCGCCGAGCTGATGGTCGGCGACGGCGTCGATTCGCTCAAGCTCTACTTCATGTGCGCGCTGCCGACCGAGACCGAGGCCGACCTCGACGGCATCTGCGAGCTCGCGGCGAAGATCCGCGACCGCATGATGGGCCACGGCCGAAAACGCGGGCGCGTCGGGCGCATCACCGTTTCGCTCAATCCGTTCGTGCCGAAGCCGTGGACTCCGTTCCAGTGGGATCCGATGGTGCCGGTGGCCGTCGCGCAGGCGAAGATCGCCTATATCCGCCGAAAGGTCGGGCGAATGCCGAACGTGGACCTCGACGCGGATTCGCCGCGCGAGGCCTACATGCAGACGCTCATGAGCCGCGGCGATCGCCGCGTGGCCGACGTGATCGAAGCACTTGCCCGCACCGAGCGCGGCTGGTGGCAGGAGCTCGGCGAGATCCGTCGCGGTGAAAATCCGGCCATCGCGTTCGACCTCGACGCGTTCGTGCATCGCGAATATCCCGAGGACGCGCTGTTTCCGTGGGACTTCATCGATCATCACATCAACCGCTCGTACCTGTGGCTCGAACGCCGCCGCGCGCATGCCGAGCGCGAAACCGAGCCGTGCGACGTCGCGACGTGCCGCACGTGCGGTGCGTGCTAGGCATGCGGGATCCGCTGGAATAGACCGGTGGTGGTGGGAATCGGCATCGATGCGGTCAGCATCGAGCGCGTGCGGCGCGCCGCCGGCGACACCGAGCGCGGCCTTCGCTTCCGCGCGCGTGTCTTCACCGAGAACGAGCGGCGCGTCTGCGAGACCCGGAAAGATCCGGCCGAATGTTTCGCCGCACGATTTGCTGCCAAGGAAGCCGTGATGAAAGCGCTCGGCGCCGAAGGCATCGCGTTCTCGTTTCGTGAGATCGAAGTCGTGCGCGCGGCATCCGGTGCGCCCGGCATCGTTCTTCACGGACGCGTCGCCGAGCGCGCGCGCGAGCTCGGCGTCTCGGCGATCCATGTTTCGCTGACGCACGCCGAGCCGCTCGCGCTCGCGTCGGTCGTCGCGGAGACCGTCGAATGAAGCAAAAACGGGACAGTCGCGTAAACGGGGACAGACACCGATTGTGCCCCACGCAATCGGTGTCTGTCCCCGATTTCCGCGTCAGCTGCGACAGCATGGTGGCGCTCGGGTCGCGCACGGCCGGCGGTCACACGATCTTCGCGAAGAACTCCGACCGTCCGGCCGCGGAATGCCAGCCGCTGTTTTCGGCTCCGGCGCGAAGGTCGCCGGAAGGCTCGCCACTTCGCTGCCAGTACATCGAGATCGACGACGTCGCCCAGACGTTCGCGCTGGTGGGAGCGCGTCCATCGTGGCTGTGGGGACTCGAGCACGGCGTCAACGAGAAAGGCGTCGCGATCGGCAACCACACGATCTTCACTCGCGACGTTCCCGGCCAGAGCGGCCTGCTCGGCATGGACCTCGTGCGCCTCGGGCTCGAGCGCGGAGCGACGGCCGAAGCCGCCGCCAACGTGATCATCGAGCTCATCGAACGCCATGGTCAGGGAGGCTCCGGCTATTCGGACACGAACTGGCCATACAACAACTCGTTCCTGATCGCCGACGCGCACGACGCATGGCTGCTCGAAGCATCGGCATCGCGCTGGGCGCTGAAGCGCGCGCACGACGGCATTCTGGCCGCGAGCAACCACGTGACGATCGGCGAGGACTGGGACCGCATCGGCCACGATACTGCCGAGCATGCGATCGCGCTCGACTGGTGGCCCGAGCCGACCGGCGTGCGGTTCGATTTTGCGCGCGCGTATCGCAGCACCGAGATCGTTCCGCCGATCGTATCGTCGGGCCGCTATCGCACGACGTGCAGCGCACTGGCCGGCGCCAGGCTCGACGTTGCCTCGGCGCGGCGCGTGATGCGCGATCACTACCAGAGCGGCGACGTGCATCTCCCCGGCGCGTCGCCCGACCAGGAGCGCTACTTCAGCGTCTGCATGCATGCCGATCCGGTCGGCACCACGACCGCGTCGATGATCGTCGAGCTCGACGGCAGCACGGCTCCCGTGATGGCGTGGATGGCGCTGACCAACCCGTGCGTCTCGCCGTATCTTCCGGTCTTCGTCGGCGCGCCGCTTCCTGCCGAGCTCGTTCGCGGTGAGTCCGATCCATCGTCGGGCGGAGCATGGCACCGCTTCAAGTCCCTGCTCGGTGAGGTCGAAAAGGATTTCGCCGCGCGCGCACCGTTCGTACGAACGTTCTGGGACCGCTTCGAGAGCGAGATCGCCGGCGAGACCGAGTCGGCCGTCGCGAGCTTTCGAGCCGCCGAGGCTGGCGTCGAAGCGCGCCGCGCGGCGCAGGCGGATCTCATGTCGCGCGTGTGGGCCCGCGCCTCCGCTGCGCTCGAAGATCTGACCGAGCGCGTTCGCGCTCTCTAGCTACTGGCCGCTGCGCAGGCGGTCGCCTATAGTCGCCCCATGGCCAGACGCGGCGTCGAAGGTGCGCTCTTTTCCGCTCTGCAGGAGCTGGGCAGGGTTTTCGGAGAGAAGCGCGTGATGAACGCGGCCGGTACCGTGCTGCAGACCGCCGCGCAGACCAAGGCCGCAATGGACGACAACGTTTCGACCGTCCTGGGTTTCGCCGGGCTCCCGACACGCGGCGACCTCGAAGCTCTTCGCCGGCAGATGGACGTGATGCAGGCAACGCTCGCGAACCTGTCGCGCAAGATCGATCGCCTGATCGAAGAAGCGCACGAAGACCACAATGCCGCCGAGCCGGGTGAACGCCGTCGCGCGCGCCGCCCTCGCGCGAAGTCAGCCGGCTGACGACGCGCCGCTGCAGCGGAAATCCCGATCCCGTCGGATTGCCGTTCTACTTCGGAGCGGCTTCGAGCTCGCGCGCGAGAATCGCGATGTCGTCGAGCGAGGCAACGTCGACGTCGCGCGCGGCCAGTTCGAACACCGGCGGATCACCGGGCCCGCCCAGGCTTTCGCGAAGATGAACGAGCGCGCTGCGCTCGAGCGCGCGCAGGGCATTCATGTCGGCTTCCATCGCGATCACCGCGCCGCGCTGGCGCGGCGTAAGTCCCGCAAGCCGGATCGCATCCGGCTCGGACGACGGCGTCGCCGCAGGCGTCACGCGATTGGCAACGACAGCGGCAACGCGGATTCCCATGCGGTCGAGACTCGCGCGAAACGCGAGCGCATCGGCGACGTCGCCTTCGCGTGGTCGCGTGACGAGGACGAATGCCGTCTCCGGTGCACGCAGCAGCTCGTCGATCGCGCGCGCGCGGCCTTCGAGGCCGCCGACCAGATCCGAGAACAGATCGACGAACTGGCCGACCTCACGCTGCAGCGGCGTGCCGGTCACGCGGCCGATGGCGGCGATCACGAGCGAGATCGTGGCGCGAGCCAGCACGCCGCCGGTGCGTGCGACGAGGCGTGCCGGCTCGGCAATGATCGAAAGCGCGCCGGTATCGAGAAGACCGGCCAGGCGTGACGGCGCCGAAAGCAGCTCGGTCGCGTTCGTGGCGGGCGGCGTGTCGACCACGAGGCAGTCGCGGCCGCCCTGCGCGACGAGCTCGTGCAGGCGCTGGAACGCCATGTAGTTCTCGGTGCCGCCGAGCTGCTCGGAGATTGCGCGATAGATCGGGTGCGCGAGCAGCTTCTGCGTGACGGCCGCCGACGAGGAGTTCTCTTCGATCATGCGGTCGAACGTGCGCTTGGTGTCGAGGCGCATTGCCGTCAGCGTGCCGCGCGCGCTTTCTGGCAGCGCGACGTCCTGCGGATCCGCGCCGATGGTCGCGATGCCGAGCGCGTCGCCGAGACGCGGAGCCGGATCCACGGTAAGCACCGAGACCATCGCGCCGCCGCACGCCTTGCCGTACGCGATCGCCGCCGATGCGGATGTCTTGCCGACGCCGCCCTGGCCGACGAGCACGACGAGTCGCTTGCCGTAAAGCGCCGCCGCGAGCGATCCGGCTGCCGGCTTCACGCAGCGTCCTCGTCGAGGCGGTCGAGCACCGCCGCGATGTCCTGTTCCGGCGCTTCGGCTCCCTGCCTGCGAAACGAGAATGCGATGCGCGGGCAGTGGCCGACGGTTTTCTCGAGCGCATCGACGAGCTCGAGCTGGCGGCGATGGCGGGCGATGTACATGGCCGCGTCGGCGGAAACTTTCGACCGGCGGATGCGGTCGCCGTCCGTCTTCGAAACGTAGGCCGGCCAGAAGCCGTTGACGACGACGCGGCAGGCCGCGACGCCGGCGTCGGCGACCTGGTCGTGCAGCATGCGGATCTCGGTGACCGCGAGCTCTTCCGGCGTCGTGACCAGCACGGCAGCAAAGCGGCGGGGATCGGCGAGCGCGGCGAGCGCGGCTCCGGCTTCGCGCGCGACCGGTCCGAACGGCGCGAGGTCGTGCACGCGCGACGGTGCCGTCAGCATCGGAACGCTGTGGCCGCTTGCCGGTGCATCGACGACGACGACGCCGCGCCTGCGCCGCGCTTCGGTGGTGATGGCCGTAAGCGCGACCAGATCGCGAAGTCCCGGCGCAGCGGCAGCGACCGCCGAGAACGTGCTGCTGTCCTGGAGCCGCCTTGCGATGAATGCCAGACCGAGAACGCGGGTAAGAAAGCTCTCGAGGTCGCGGCGCTCGTCGAGGATCTTCTCTTCCGGTTCGGAGACGCCGCGCCGGCGTTTCGCGGTGCGGTCCTCCTCGGCAGGCCCTTCGTCTCCGGTCGCGTGCGACGACGACGGCATGCGCATCAGCAGCGACGGACGCCCTCGCCGCAGCGCCTCGCGCGCGAGGGCGGCGGCAACGCAGGACTTCCCGGTGCCTCCCTTGCCGGTCACGAAAAGGATGCGCGCACTCACGATCTCTCGCGTCTAGTACGGCGCCGGGCCGCCGGCAATGCGAGGTGAGCCGGCAACTCTGCAGGCCGATCCGTTGCAAGGCGCGGGGCGACTACCCATGATCCCGCGCATGGACGCGGCGGTCTCCGGAATTCCTGCGGGCGAAGAGGCGCGCCCGCGCAGCGCGACCGTCAGCGACATTTTTCTTGCCCGCCTCGGTGCGCTCGAAAAACGCGTCGGGATCGAGCTCGAGCGCTCGGCCCCGTCGCTCGGACCGGCCGGCGAATACGCACTGCACGTCGCGCGGCTCGGATGGCGCGCAGCCTCGAGCCTGGCGGCTGGTGCGACAACTGCGGCGGGCCGGCGCGAGCTGTTTGCTGCATGGACGGCCGGGGGTCCGGTCGACGAGCTCGGCTTCGATGCGGGGCTCGCCGAAAGCGTGCGCGAAATCGTCAAACCTCTGTCGCGGCGCTGGCTCGGCCTTCACGAAGCTGGAAGCAGCGCGTTTCCCGAGCGTGGAGGGGTTCTCCTTCTGGTGAACCGGAGCGCGTGGCCGATTCCGATCGAAGCGCTGGTGCTCTGGGCGTGGCTGGGAGACGGGCGGCTCGCGGGCCGGCGGCTCGCCGTGCTCTGGGATGCGGATTTTCCGGAGCTTCCGTATCTGTCGGATTTCTTTCGAAGGATCGGGCTGGTTGCGGCGACACGCGAAAACGCGTCGGCGCTGCTCGAACGCGGTGCAGTCGTGCTCGCGTTTCCAGAGGGCGTCGCGGCACGGACGAAAACTTACGACCGGCGCTATCGGCTCGCGCGTTTCGACTCGCACGGCCTGTTTGCCGCAGCGCTGGAATCGGGCGCGCGCATCGTTCCGGGAGCCGTGCTGGGAAATGAAGACAGCTACCCGCTCCTCGGCAGTTTCGGTTTGATCCCGCTCACTGCGCAGTTCCCCCTGCTGGGGCCTGCCGGCATCCTGCCACTCCCCGTGACATGGACCATACGACTGGGTCCCGCGCTGGAATACGGCGGCGAGCGGCAGGACGCGTCCGCAACGGACGCCATCATGGATGCGGTTCGGGCCCGCATGCAGGCCTGCATTGGAGAGCTTCTCGCGGTCCGATCCTCGCGCTGAAGCGTCGCCGCGCGGTCCACGCGCTGAACGACAATTTATTTGCGCGCCGGTCCTTCGGCCTTTCACCCATCATAAAGAAATGTTAACTCATGGCGCTCCATAAGGATGGTCGCGCGGGGGGCCCGTCACGAGACGGGGTCTGCGATGATCCTCCTTTCTAAAGAATGAGCTTCTGTCGAAGGAAGCACGTTGAACGGTCGCCACGCCGTTTCGGGGAGGAATTATGGTTTCGAAATCCATGAGGCTTTCGCTGTCTGCGCTGGTCATGATGAGCGCATTCACTTTTGCCCAACCTTCTGTCGCCGCCAACAAGTGCCAGGGCGCCGGAAACATCGCTAACGGTGTTCTCGAGGCCGGCGAGGAATGCGATGAAGGCGGGGGGGCAACCGGTACGCCGTGCTGTCCGGGCAGCGGCGGGCAGGGATGCAACATCCGGTCGAATGCGACGCTGTGTCGGCCGGCAGCGGCGGGCGTCTGTGACGTGGCGGAAAATTGTACGGGCACCGACGGCAAATGCGCCGCCGACGTGTTCGCGGCATCCACCGTGACCTGCCGGGGCTCGGCGGGCGTTTGCGACAGTGTCGAGTCGTGCACCGGCACGAGCAACGCATGTCCCACAGATACGTTCGCATCGACGAGTACGGTCTGCCGCACGGCCACCGGCGTCTGCGATGCGGCGGAAACCTGCACCGGCACGTCCTCGACGTGTCCGGCGGACGGCCTGCTTTCGACCGCAACGACCTGTCGCGCGGCCGGCGGTGTTTGCGACCTTGCGGAGGTCTGTCCCGGCAACTCGGTCAACTGTCCTTCCGATTCCAAGAGCTCGGCGGTCTGCCGCAGCTCGGCCGGCATCTGCGATCCGACCGAGACATGCGACGGAGTCACCAACAACTGTCCCGCCGATTCGAAGAGCGGCACCACGCTGGTCTGTCGCGCCTCAATCGGAACCTGCGACACTGCGGAGCGATGCGACGGCACCGCCGCCGCCTGCCCGACGGACGCGTTCTCGGCATCTTCTGTGTTGTGCCGCGGTTCGGCCGGTGTCTGCGACGCCGCGGAAACCTGCACAGGTACGTCGAACACGTGCCCGACCGACGGACTGCTGGATTCGACCACTACCTGCCGCGGGTCCGCGGGAGTTTGTGACTCCGCCGAAGTCTGCACCGGTGCGTCGACAGCGTGTCCGACAGATTCGTTCGTGTCCTCATCGACGACTTGTCGCGGATCGGCGGGCGTCTGTGACCTGGCGGAAAACTGCAGCGGCGCGGCTGCCGATTGTCCTGCGGATACCAAGAGCACGGCCGTATGCCGCGGCTCGGCGGGAATCTGCGATACCGCGGAGACGTGCAACGGCGTAAGCAACGCATGTCCGGCGGATACGAAGAACGGCACCGCGACGGTCTGCCGCGCGTCCGGCGGCATCTGCGATCTTGCCGAAACCTGCGACGGCGCCGGCAACGCATGTCCTGCCGACACCAAGAGCACGGCCGAGTGCCGTGCATCGGGCGGCATCTGCGACGTTGCTGAAACCTGTGACGGCGCCGGCAACGCATGCCCTGCCGACACCAAGAGCACGGCCGAGTGCCGCGCATCGGGCGGCATCTGCGACGTCGCCGAAACCTGTGACGGTGCGAGTAACGCCTGCCCCAGCGATTCGAAGAGCACCGCCGAATGCCGCAGCTCGGCGGGCATCTGCGACACCGCCGAAAGCTGCGACGGCGTCGCCAACAGCTGTCCTGCCGATACCAAAAGCACGGCCGAATGCCGCGGCTCCGCGGGCATCTGCGATACCGCTGAAACCTGCGACGGCGTGGACGATGCATGTCCCGCGGATACGAAGAGCACGGCCGAATGCCGCGCGTCCGGCGGCATCTGCGATCTGGCCGAGACCTGCGACGGCGCGAGCGATGACTGTCCGACCGATGCAAAGAGCACGACCGAGTGTCGCGGCTCCGCGGGCATCTGCGACACCGCCGAAACCTGCGACGGAATAGCCAACGCGTGTCCTGCCGATACCAAGAGCACCGCGGAATGCCGCGGGTCTGCCGGGATCTGCGACTCGGCTGAATCCTGCGATGGCGCGAGTGACGATTGTCCGGCCGATACGAAGAGCACGGGCGAATGCCGCGGCGCTGCCGGCATCTGCGACACGGCGGAAACCTGCGACGGCGTGGACGACGCATGTCCTGCGGACGCGAAGAGCACGGCCGAGTGCCGCGCGTCCGGCGGTATCTGCGATCTGGCCGAGACCTGCGACGGCGCGAGCGACGACTGCCCGACCGATGCAAAGAGCACGGCCGAATGTCGCGGCTCCGCCGGCATCTGCGACACCGCCGAGTCCTGCAACGGCGTGGACGACACATGCCCCGCCGATACGAAGAGCACGGCCGAGTGCCGCGGCTCCGCGGGCATCTGCGACACCGCCGAATCCTGCGACGGTGTGGACGATGCATGCCCGGCCGATACGAAGAGCACGGCCGAGTGCCGCGCATCGGGCGGCGTCTGCGATCTGGCCGAAACCTGCGACGGCGTAGCCAACGCGTGTCCTGCCGATAGCAAGAGCACGGCCGAGTGCCGCGGCTCTGCCGGCATCTGCGACACCGCCGAGACCTGCGACGGAATAGCCAACGCGTGTCCTGCCGATACAAAGAGCACGGCCGAGTGCCGCGGCTCCGCCGGCGTCTGCGACTCCGCCGAGACCTGCGACGGAATAGCCAACGCGTGTCCTGCCGATACCAAGAGCACCGCCGAGTGCCGCGGCTCCGCAGGCGTCTGCGACACGGCCGAAACCTGCGACGGCGTGGACGACGCGTGTCCTGCCGATACGAAGAGCACGGCCGAATGCCGCGGCGCTGCCGGCGTCTGCGACACGGCTGAAACCTGCGATGGCGTGGACGACGCGTGTCCTGCCGATGCGAAGAGCACGGCCGAGTGCCGGGCGTCCGGCGGCATCTGCGATCTGGCCGAAACCTGCGACGGCGCGGGCGATGACTGCCCGTCCGATGCGAAGAGCACAGCCGAGTGCCGCGGCTCCGCCGGCATCTGCGACACCTCCGAAACCTGCGACGGTGTAGCCGACGCTTGCCCCGCCGATACGAAGAGCACGGCCGAATGTCGCAGCTCCGCCGGTGTCTGTGACACAGCCGAGTCGTGCGACGGCGTAGCCGACGCGTGCCCGGCCGATACCAAGAGCACGGCCGAGTGCCGCGCATCGGGCGGCATCTGTGATCTCGCCGAAAGCTGCGACGGTGTTGCCGATGCGTGTCCGGCAGATGCGAAGAGCACGGCCGAGTGCCGCGGCTCCGCAGGCATCTGCGACACCGCCGAGTCGTGCGACGGCGTAGCCAACGCATGTCCTGCGGATACCAAGAGCACGGCCGAGTGCCGCGGCGCTGCCGGTGTCTGCGATACCGCCGAGTCGTGCGACGGCGTTGCCGATGCGTGCCCTGCGGATACCAAGAGCACGGCCGAGTGCCGCGGCGCTGCCGGTGTCTGCGACACCGCCGAGTCGTGCGACGGCGTTGCGGATGCGTGTCCTGCGGATACCAAGAGCACGGCCGAGTGCCGCGCGTCCGGCGGCGTCTGCGACCTTGCCGAAACCTGCGACGGCGTGGCCAATGCGTGCCCGAGCGACAGCAAGAGCACGGCGATCTGCCGCCCGTCGGCAGGATTCTGCGACGTCGACGAGACCTGCGACGGCATCGCCAACGCATGCCCGGCCGAAGCCTTCGCGTCGTCGACGACGACGTGTCGCCCCTCGAGCTCGATCTGCGATCAGGCCGAAACCTGCACGGGCGCCGATGCCGCGTGCCCCGCCGACGGCGTTGCGCCGTCGACGACGGTCTGTCGCGGTGCGGTCTCGATCTGCGACGCAGCCGAGAACTGCAATGGCGCGGATACGATCTGTCCGGCCGATGTTTCCGCATCGACGGCCACGGTGTGCCGTACTGCCGTCAGCGCTTGCGATGCGGTCGAGAACTGCGACGGCACCGGAGCGTGTCCGGCCGATGCGTCCGCGGTCATCGATACACCGTGCGGAAGCGGCACCGAGAACGACTGCAACCATGCCGACAGCTGCGACGGCTCGGGCACCTGCAGGACCAACCTGGAGCCTGCGACGACGCCGTGCGGAAGCAGTAACGACGACGTATGCGACAACGGCGACACCTGCGACGGCTCGGGCACGTGCCAGCCGAACAACGAGCCGAACGGCACGTCATGCAACGACAACGCGTTCTGCAACGGCACCGATACGTGCGTTGCCGGAGCCTGCACCGGGCACGCGGGCGATCCCTGCCAGGGCGCCGATGGCGACATCAACTGCGCCGAGAGCTGCAACGAGGCCTCCGATAACTGCCTCGGCAACGATCCGGACGGCAGCTCGTGCGATAACGGCGACGGCTGCACGACCGGAGAGACGTGCACGGCCGGAGTCTGCGGCGGCGGCGATTCGTCGCCGTGTGTCGACCTGTGCGGCGATACGCCGGTAGCGTCCGGATGCTTCGCAGCCGGCAAGTACAAGTTCAGCATCAAGGATACCGGCGACATCACGAAGAACTCGATCAAGTGGCAGTGGAAGACCGGAGCTCCCGTCAATCCGACGGCGCTCGGCAGTCCGCAGACGACGACGCGCTACGCGCTGTGCGTGTACGACCGCACCGGCGGTACGCCGAACAAGGTGGCTTCGTACGAGGTGCAGCCGAGCGCGTTCTGGGTCCCGAAGACAGGCGGGTTCCAGTACAAGGACAAGAACGGGACCCAGGACGGCGTCAAGCAGATCAAGCTCAAGGCTAGCGTGACTCCCGGGAAGTCCTCGGTGGGCTTCAAGGCATCCGGTTCGAACCTGACGCTGCCGCCGACGTTCGACTCGACCTTCTACTTTGATGTCGATCCGTACATCACCGTGCAGATGGTCAACAGCGACGGAAGCTGCTGGACGACAGACTTCACGACCTCGCAGGTCAGCAAGAACAACACGCTGCAGTTCTCGGCGACCGGGCCGTAGTCCACGGGGTGGCGGATGCTTGGGCATCCGCCACCCGTCCCTCGGGCCTTAGGGGCCGGCCGGTACCTCCATCCGGCCTGAAGGGCCCACCTCCTCGTGGGCCATCCGGCCTACGCCAGGTGAATCGGCTCGCGAATCACCGCCGCCGGACCGGGCTTACCCAGCGAAAAATCGTACTTCCCCGTGCCCCACACCGGGGAAACCCCCTCCTGCGCTTGTTGAATTTCTTGGCCATGCTAAGTCTTTTGCCGGGGAACGCCGTCTTTACGGCAGCAGAACGGGAGGCCTCGTCTTTTGGCTTTCCATGCATCGGCAACGGCAGGGGAAGTGCCGTGCCCGGAGGGAACATGGGTTTCATCAAGAGGACGGCGAAGCCGTCCATGCCGACCTCGAGACCGGGGAGATCTTTCGCTGCTGCGCTTGCCGCCGCGGTCTGCATGCTGAGCGCCAGCCAGGCTCAGGCCTCGGGCACGGTCACGGCGGTGACGATCAGTGCGCAGAGCGGAACTCTGAGCTCCGGTTCGGCGGGAAGCGCTACATACACGGTCACGGCCGTTCACGGCGGCAGCGGCGCAATGACGGTGACGTTCGACGCGCCGATCTTCAGCGGCGGCACTCCGGCGGGAGTAACGACGTCGTACACGACGAATCCGGTGACCACCGCCGGGCAGGGCGATGCCGTAACGACGCTCACGATCAATACCACCAGCGCAACCCCGGCGGTCGTCCGGACATTCACGATTCGCGCGTCCGAGTCCGGCGGTAGCAATGCGACGAGTGCTGCGCCGGGTACTTTTACCGTTACCGCGGTTTGCGGTGATGGCGTGACGAACGGTTCCGAAGCGTGCGACCTCGGCACCGGCAACAACGGCGCTGCCGGCCGCTGCTGCTCGGCAACGTGCACGTTCGTCGCCACGTCGACGGTCTGCCGCGGTTCCGGCGGCATCTGCGACACGGCGGAGAACTGCACGGGCACCTCGCAGAACTGTCCGGCGGACGCGTTCGTCTCTACGGCAACGACGTGTCGCTCTTCCGGCGGCGTCTGCGACCCCCTCGAAACATGCACCGGAACGTCTGCGACGTGTCCGAGCGATTCGAAGAGCAGTGCGACTTGCCGCTCTGCCGCCGGCGTGTGCGACGCCGTGGAAACCTGCGACGGCGTCGCCAATGCGTGCCCGGCGGATGTCAAAAGCGGGACGGGAGTAACGTGTCGCAACTCCGCCGGCATCTGCGACCTCGCAGAGAACTGCAACGGCACCAGCAACACCTGTCCGGCCGATGCCAAGAGCAGCTCGGTCTGCCGCACGTCGGCGGGCATCTGCGACTCGATCGAAACCTGCGATGGTGCGGCGAACGCCTGCCCGGCGGATGCCAAGAGCACCGCCGTCTGTCGTGCATCCGGCGGCATCTGCGACGCGACGGAAATCTGCGACGGCGTGGCCGACGCCTGCCCGGCTGATGCGAAGAGCAGCGCCGTGTGCCGGTCGGCAGCCGGAATCTGCGACGCAATCGAAACCTGCGACGGAGCGTCGAACGCCTGCCCCGCGGATACCAAGAGCACGGCGGTCTGCCGCGCGTCCGGCGGAATCTGCGATCTCGCCGAGACCTGTGACGGCGTGGCCAACACGTGTCCGTCGGATGCAAAGAGCACGGCCGTGTGTCGGAGCTCGGCCGGCATCTGCGACCCTGCCGAAACCTGTGACGGCGCGGGCAACAGCTGCCCGTCGGATACGAAGAGCACGGCAGTATGTCGCGCGTCCGCCGGCATCTGCGATCTGACAGAGACGTGCGACGGTGCGGGCAACAGCTGTCCGTCCGATACGAAGAGCACGTCGGTGTGCCGCACGTCCGCCGGCATCTGCGACCTTGCGGAGACCTGCGACGGCCTCGCCAACAGCTGTCCGACCGACGTCAAGAGCACGTCGGTCTGCCGCACGTCGGCCGGCATCTGCGATCTTGCCGAGACCTGCGACGGTGCGGCCGACGCGTGTCCGGGCGACGCGAAGAGCACGGCTCAGTGCCGCACGTCCGCCGGCGTCTGCGATACCGCGGAAACCTGCGACGGCACCGGCAACTCGTGCCCGATCGACGCGAAGAGCACGGCCCAGTGCCGTGCATCCGGCGGCATCTGCGACGTGGCG